>JAZRUQ010000193.1:0-2187 GCA_045652605.1 Erysipelotrichaceae bacterium | reverse complement strand
CAACATGCTGGGAAGCATTGCGACAAAAGGAACGACAAGAGAAAGCCGTTATGGCAATCCGACACCACGCATTGCAGAATGTGAACGCGGTATGATCAATGCCGTAGGACTTCAGAATCCCGGTATTGATAAAGTCATTTCTGAAGAGTTCCCTAAACTGAAAGAAGTGTACCACAAGAAAGTGGTTGCCAATGTCAGCGGGTTCTCAGTTGAAGAATATGTAGAATGCGCTAAAAAGATGGATGCAGAAGACATCGTGGGAATCATTGAAATCAATGTCAGCTGTCCAAATGTATCTCATGGGGGAATGAGCTTTGGTACAGATCCACAGGCTGCTGCAGAAGTGACACGTGCTGTCAAAGCAGTGACAACCAAGCCAGTCTTTATCAAACTGACACCGAATGTCACTGATATTGTATCCATCGCAAAAGCAGTTGAAGAAGCTGGTGCAGATGGTATCAGCATGATCAATACACTGCTTGGAGCACGTTTTGATCTGAAAACAGGAAAGCCGATCATCGCTAATATCATGGGGGGATTCAGCGGACCTGCAATCAAGCCTGTAGCACTGCGCATGGTGTATCAGGTCTATAAAGCAGTCAACATTCCAATTATCGGAATCGGTGGCATCGCCACTGCAGAAGATGTCATTGAAATGATGAGTGCAGGAGCAACTGCCATTCAGGTAGGTGCAGAAAACTGTCGTAACCCATATGCCTGCAAACAGATTATTGAAGATCTGCCAAAGGTGATGGATAAATACGGAATTAAAACATTGAAAGAAATTATCGGGAGGGCACATAGATGAATCGAGATGTAATTATCGCCTGCGACTTTTCCAGCAAAGAAGAAACTTTGAACTTTCTGGATAAATTCACAGAAGAAAAACCATTCGTAAAAATCGGAATGGAACTGTATTATGCAGAAGGACCAGAAATGGTTCGTGAAATCAAACGCAGAGGACACAAGATTTTCCTGGATCTGAAGCTGCATGATATTCCAAACACTGTTTATAAGGCAATGAAGAATGTAGCTGCACTGGGAACAGATATGACAAACGTTCATGCTGCAGGTACAGTTGAAATGATGAAAGCTGCACAGAAGGCAATTGATGAAGTGAATCCTTCAACAAAGCTGATTGCGGTAACTCAGCTGACAAGCACTTCTGAAGAAGTGATGAAAGAAGAACTGTGGATTGACCACAGCATGCCGGATACAGTAAAACACTATGCATCCAATGCACAGAAAGCAGGACTTTCTGGTGTTGTCTGCTCACCACTGGAAGCTGGTCTGGTACAGGAAGCATGCGGTACAGACTTTGTGACTGTGACTCCTGGTATCCGTTTTGCGGATGATTCCAAGGGAGATCAGAAGCGTGTCACTACACCTGCAAAAGCACGTGAAATCGGTTCTCATTACATCGTAGTAGGACGCTCTATCACTGGTGCAGCTGATCCTGTTGCAGCATACCGCCGCTGCGTGAATGAATTTGTAAAAGGAGAATAATCATGGAAAGACTGATTGCGAAAGATTTACTGGACATCAAGGCAGTATTCCTGCGTCCAAATGAACCATTTACTTGGGCAAGCGGTATCAAAAGCCCAATCTACTGTGACAACCGTCTGACTCTGTCTGATGTTAAAGTTCGTCGCGATGTAGAAAATGCACTGGCTGAACTGATCAGAAAGAATTTCCCTGAATGTGAAATGGTCATGGGGACTGCAACTGCAGGTATCGCTCATGCAGCCATCGTAGGTGAAATCCTGAGCCTGCCAATGGGTTATGTACGTGCAAGTGCAAAAGACCATGGACGTACAAACCAGATTGAAGGAAAGTGCGAACCAGGTACAAAAGTGGTTGTTGTGGAAGATTTGATTTCTACAGCAGGAAGCTCACTGGAAGTTGTAAAGGTACTGCGTGACAATGGTATCGAAGTGCTGGGTATGGTTTCTATCTTCACTTATGGTATGAAGAAGGGTCTGGAACGTATGGCAGAAGCTAACGTTATCAACTATTCAGCATCTAACCTTGATGTATTGGCATCTGTGGCTGCAGAAACAGGTTATATCACTGAAGCTGATGTAGAACGTCTGATTAAGTTCAGAAACAATCCATCTGACGAAAGCTGGATCAAAGTCGGAGGCCAAGCGGTCTTAGGAAGACAAATTAAATCCTCAACTCCTTGGC
>JAZRUQ010000192.1:0-1935 GCA_045652605.1 Erysipelotrichaceae bacterium | reverse complement strand
ACACTTAATCAATTTGATGCTTATTGCAAGAAAGTGCTTCGTTTTAAGAGTATCACCGCGATGATCCTTAAATCCATCATCAAAGAATTTGAAAATCTATCACTCAATGAAATCATGGATATTTTAAACTCAGACAACATCACAGAACGCATGAGTGTTCTGAATGTTGAAGACATCACAAAACCAGATGCCAAAATCTTCTATGACCTGCTTTATCACATTCCGCATCATGATGGCATGTTTGTTGATCTGGAACCTCAGGGAAAGATATCCAAAATGGAAGCCTTTCTGAAACGCTGCATCCATACCGGTTCCAGAATGATTGTCTGGCAAAGAAAAGAAAAAGACGGAAGTTTCAAAGAAGATTTCAGTGATCTGAAGAAATGTGTCAGTATCTGGATTGTGATTCATCCTCCAAAAGAACTGAGAGGTGAAATACTGGATTTAAGTCTCAGTTCAAATTCATCTGAAATACATGAATATGTTGATGTACTGAACACAGAAAGAATCTATGTCATGTGTCTGCATGAAGACATTGATGTAACCGACAAAAGTGCACTGATGATGTTAAGTGTACTTTTCAGCTCAAAACTCACCAAAGAAGAGCGTATCTTTATACTTAAGGAAGAATATGGTATACTTTTATCAGAAGCAGAAAGAGAGGATTTGAATCATATGTGCAATGCTCATGAAGGTGCTATAGAGCAAGGAAAAGAAATTGGAATTGTATTAGGTGAAAAACGAGGATTCGAAATTGGAAGAAAAGATGGCATTGAAATTGGAAGAAAAGACGGCATTGAAATCGGAAGAAAAGATGGCATTGAAATTGGAAGATACAATCAGAAACTTGAAAGTGCAAGAAATCTATTGATGATAGGTGCTTCAATTGAGATGGTTGTCAATGGAATAGGATTGTCATATGAGACGGTTGAAAAGCTGTACAAAGAAATCAAACATTCATCTCAGAGAGGATTTGAATCATATGTGCAAAGCTCATGAAGGTGCTATAGAACAAGGAAAAGAAATTGGAATTGTATTAGGTGAAAAACGAGGATTCGAAATCGGAAGAAAAGATGGCATTGAAATTGGAAGAAAAGACGGCATTGAAATTGGAAGAAAAGATGGCATTGAAATCGGAAGAAAAGACGGCATTGAAATTGGAAGATACAATCAGAAACTTGAAAGTGCAAGAAATCTATTGATGATAGGTGCTTCAATTGAAATGGTTGTCAATAGAATAGGATTGTCATATGAGACGGTTGAAAAGCTGTATTTACAATTGAATGATAAATCACACGATTAAACGCGTATTTGCGCGTTTTTTCTTTTATAATGAAAGCAGAAAAGTGCGAGGAAATCATATGAACAATAAATGTTGGTACAAAGATATGGTGTTTTATCAGATCTGGCCAAGATCATTCAAGGATGGCAATGGTGATGGCATGGGTGACTTGTATGGTGTTTACGAGAAACTGGATTATATTCAGTCTTTAGGCTGTGATGGTATCTGGTTTTCACCGCTGTATCCATCTCCTGGTGTGGATTGCGGCTATGATATTTCAGATTATATGGACATTGCAGAAGAGTTTGGTGGAATGTCAGCCTTTGAAAAAGTGCTGAAAGGTGCTCATGATCGAGGAATGAAAGTTATTATGGATTTGGTAGTCAATCATACGAGTACTGAACATGAATGGTTTAAAAAGAGTCGTCAGAGAATTGAACCTTACACAGACTATTACATCTGGAGACCTGCTAAGCCAAATGGGAAGCTGCCAAACAACTGGGATAGCTTGTTTGAAGGAAAAGCCTGGAACATGCTTTATATTGAAAATCATGACCATCCGCGTATTGTCTCACGTTATGGAAGTGAAAAGTTCAGAGAAGAAAGTGCCAAGATGCTGGCAGTTTCGTACATGTTTCAAAAGGGAACACCAT
>JAZRUQ010000191.1:0-7903 GCA_045652605.1 Erysipelotrichaceae bacterium | reverse complement strand
GGTTGCTTTCAAGAATGTAGTAATCCAGATTTTGCATCCAATCCAGATTCACTTTTGAAACATAACCTGTATCAGTCAGATACAGCAGTTTCTGATCTTCACTTTCAAACAGATAACCGCAGCATCCTTCAGCATCATGGGATGCTGCCAATGGTGTAATCTTCAAATCATTCAGTTGAAATGACTGATACGGCTGCAGACGGACTCCAACTTCCAAAGAACAAACGCTGTAAACAGGAAGATGGGAAAATGCCTTCAGCTGCTTGACATGATCTGAATGCGCATGTGTAATCAACAAAGCATCAATTTCCTTCAAGCTCACATTGCACTCCTGCATTTTTTCCAGCAGATATTTCTTTGACATCCCACAATCCAGCATAACGATTGTCTTTTTTGTCTGTATCATCCAGCAGTTCCCTTTTGAGCCGCTGCAAAGTCCATAATATCTCATGCTAGTACCTGCACCCAAGATAACTGCATGGATGTGGACGAGTACCATCATTTTTCACAATATAGAAATGGATATGAGGACCAGTCGCAACACCTGTCTGACCAATCTGACCAATGACTTCCCCACGGTCAACATTTGTGCCTTCTTCTACAAAACTAGGTTTGTTCATATGACCATAATAGCTTCTTAAACCATTGTTATGGTTGATGATGACATAATATCCACTGATCTGATTGTAACCTGTAGTTTCAACAGTACCTCTGTCAGCAGCATAAACATTGCCATAACGCTGATAAATATTAACAATATCTACAGCACGATGACCAGCATAACATCCAACAGTACATGTGATACGCGGATTATCGCAAGGCCATCTGAATTTACCAGTTCCAACTCCAGGAATAACCAGTGTTCCCTGAAGACGAACTTCATTGACAGGAAGCTGAGTCACCTGTTCAGAATGCAGATAATACGATACATACTGACCATTCAGATATGTTTCAATGTACTTGACGTTCTTGTATCCGTCCTGTGCTTCCTGAACAACCTGTTCCTGACCTTCTTTTAATGTATTGTCCAGAATGATTTCTACATCATCCGGATAAATTTCTTCTTTTCGAATCAATTCAACCTGAACTTCAACATTAATAATCGGTTCAAGATAACGGACATTCAGTTTCGTTCCAGGTTCAAGAAGCTGAGAAGTACTTTTTACAATTTCATTGTTCAGAATCATAACCTGAGTACCCGTAAGACCTGTCTTGGCACCTACACCATCAACTGTATCTCCTTCAATTGTTGTGTAGTACTCTTTTTCCTGATTTTCTCCATAACTTAAATAGGAAAGAATCTCCTGTTCATTCTGAAGAATCTGATTTGGCTTGGCAACAGTTTGAATAACAGTAATGGTTTCCTGAATATTCACGCTGATTTCTCTTGAACCATAAGTTGTCAGTTCTGGAATAGCCTGTCCATTGCGAACATAACTCAGTGTCTCTGCAGAACAGAAATACAACATGAATTTGTCACGTGCATTATAAAAATCATCAATATTTTTGACATAAATGGTATCATAAACCCCTTTATCATCAGAGAATTCTACTGCTGATACCTTGACTCCAATGGACTTGCTTCGTTCTAAGTAATCAATAATTTCAGTATCAATATCCTGATAATTATACAAACTCAATTCAACAGAAAGATAAACATCTTCTCCTAAACCAAGAGATGTTCCTGGATAATCTTCTTCATACTCTTCGTGATATAGATCTGTCAAAAACTGTTCGATACGTTCAGGTTTCTCAACAGCACCAACCATTTTGCCTGAAACATAGATAAACGTTGTTTCTCTTGGCGAATCATAGACCCCTTCAATCTTCTGATTAAAAATGGTGTTATGTGAAGTATCCAGTGTTTTCAATGCATTGGTTGTATCTGAGAACGTAATATAAGGAAACAGCAGAGCCATCACAACACTGAACAGCAGTGCTGCTGCAGTCAGAGCAAATTTCTTCATTTCTATACCCCCTCATATTCCAATGCTGGATTTTTAAAGGAGTTGATATTTCTTTCAAAAGAAAGAGTAATGTTTTTGGTTGCACCATTACGATGCTTTGCGATAATGACATCAACACTTTCATTTGTCACAGATTCATCTTTGTCTTTCAGTTTTGCATAGTAAGCTTCACGATACAAAAACATAACGATATCGGCATCCTGTTCGATGGCCCCTGATTCACGCAGGTCAGAAAGCATAGGAATCTTTTCAGTACGTTCTTCAACTTTACGTGACAACTGAGAAAGTGCAATCACCGGAACTTTCAGTTCACGAGCTAAAGCTTTCAAGCTTCTTGAAATTTCAGAAACTTCCTGCTGACGATTATCAGAATTCTTTCCATTTCCTGTAATCAGCTGAATATAGTCAATCACAACCAGTGAAAGTCCATGCTCAGCATTGAGTTTACGGCATTTTGAAAAGATTTCGCTCACACGAACACCAGGTGTATCATCAATATAAATCTTCATTGCACGCATTTCAGTTGCTGCTTCTGCCAATGAATTCATTTCATCATTGTTCAAAAATCCTGAACGGATTTTCATACCATCCACTTCACTTTTTGTGGACATCATACGCTGAATCAGCTGTTCAGCAGGCATTTCCAGCGAAAACACGGCAACTGCCTGATCAATTTGAAGCTGTGCAGCATTCAATGCCAAGTTCAACGCAAAAGCCGTCTTTCCCATGGAAGGACGTGCAGCCAGAATAATCAAATCTCCACGCTGAAGACCATTTGTTGTATCATCCAGTTCTTTATAGCCTGTACGAATCCCTGTAATACGACTCTTCTGATTTTTCATCTTATAGATGTTTTCCATCACAGTATTAACTACTTCAGCACTTGTTCTGAATTCTGAAGTACGACGAGTTCGTGTCACATCCAGAATTCTCTTTTCTGCACTATCCAGAACAACTTCAACATCTTCTGCCTCATTGAAACCATCTTCCGCTATCTGCTGAGCTGTTTCAATCAAACTGCGCAGATAAGACTTATTCTGAAGAATTTCAACATAGTGCTTTGTACTGGTTGATGTTACTGCACTGTCAGAAAGCTGAAGCAGATAATTCAGACCTCCACATGATTCAAGCTGAGACAAATCCTGAAGACGGCTTGCAACAGTTGTTACATCACATGGTTTCCCTTCATCAGCAAGTGATTCCATGACACTGTAAATTTTACGATGTGCTTCCAGATAAAAATCCTGGTTGCGACAACCTTCATCAATCGCAATGCGAACACTTTTCTCATAGACAAGCATCGCACCTAAAAGCGCCTGTTCCGCTTCCATGCTGTTTGGCATTTGGCGACTCATGGAAACACCTCCTTATTTTTCTAACAAATGCACATTAATTGTGCCAATTACATCTTTATACAATTCAACTTTTACTTTAGTTACACCCAATGAAGAAACTGGGGATGTATCCAGAATTTTTCTTTTATCTACGTTGATTCCCTGTTTTCTCAATTCTTCAACAATCTGCTTTGTTGAAACGGAACCGAACACACGGCCATCTTTACCACTCTTCACATGGAAACGAAGAGTCAGATTTTCCAGTTGGTGGGCAACTTCTTCTGCCTTCACTTTCTTTTCCTGCTCATTCAACGCTTCCTGAAGCTTCTGCTGATCCAGCACTTTCTGTGATCCAGCAGTTGCCTGTACAGCCAAACCGCCGCGAATCAGAAAGTTACGTCCATATCCATCCGCAACTTCAACAATTTCACCTTTTTTACCAACTTTTTTCACATCAGCCAACATGATGACTTTCATTTTCTTTGACCTCCTTAAAATATTCATCCAACGTCTTAATTAATTCAGAACGAAGTTCCTGAACAGAAGAATGTTCTCTCTGCAAAGCTGCAGCAGTAAAATGTCCTCCGCCATTCATACGTTCCATAATCATCTGAACATTGATATTTCCTGTACTACGTGAGGAAATCGCATAATTCCCACTGATTGTTCTGGCAATGACAAATACAGCTTCCACATCCTGCACATTCAGAATCTGATCAGCTGCCATTGACATAACAGCACGGCTTGCAGATTCACTCTCAGCCACAGCTGCAATAATAACGCCATTTCCCCTTCTTTCACAATACTTTGTGATTGTGTTTTTCATATCAAATGTGTAGTAATCGTCTTTCAGATACTGATCGGCAAGAATTGGATCAGCGCCCCACTTACGAATCATACTTGCAGCATCAAAAGTACGCACGCCAGTACGTGTTTTAAAACGTTGCGTATCAATCAGCATACCTGCATACATAATTGTTGCTTCCACATCATCAATTTCAACATGTGAGCTTAAATATGGCACAAATTCAGCCACAAGTTCACAGCTGCTGGATGCACCAGCTTCAATATAAATCAGAATCGGATCAACCGACAAATCAGCACTGCGACGATGATGATCAAAAATCGCAACCTTCTTTGCCTTTTCAAGCACAAAGGCTCCATTGCTGGTCTGCGGTTTATGATGATCCACCATAATCACCAACGTTTCATCACGAAGCTGATTTAAAGCTTCTGATTCGGTTACAAAACGATGACGTTCCTTCAGATGTTCATCGTTTTCTTTTAATGCTGCATTCAATTTAGCTTCAATACCACCCGTTTTAGAAATAATACAGCACTGACGATTATAAGCCTGAACAATACGGCTCATACACATAGCTGAACCAATGCAGTCAAAATCAGCCTCTCGATGACCACAGATAATGACATTGCTTGACTTCAGAATCAACTCACGCAATGTATTGGCCATAATGCGCACTCGAACACGTGAACGTTTTTCCTGCGCTTCTGATCCTCCGCCATAGAATTTGACATCTTCACCTTTTTTCTTGATGACAACCTGATCACCACCGCGTATCTGGGCAAGTTCCATCAAACTGTTAACCATTTCATCCAATTCTGCAAACTCATTGGTACCACGTGCAAAAACCATGGACAATGTAATGGAAATGTCCATGTCAGCACTTGTTCTACGAGTATCACGCACAATTGAAAAACGATTTGAAGCAATCTTTTCAAAAATCGCTTCATTCAGCACAATAAAGAAACGATCTGAACGCATACGTTTCATTAAAATACCATTTTCTTTACACCAGTCTACAATTGGCTGACGTACTCTTGTATTAATCTGAGATGTTTCCTGTTCATCAGCATACTGAGTTGTTTCATTGTAGTTATCCAGATGAATCATTCCCACTACAACCTGATTTTCATCACATGCTTTCTTCAATTCCATTGATGTGGTCACATCAACAAAAAACAAAATCTGAGCTTCATCCTTACGGGTAATTTCATACCAGCGATCATCAATCTTAACATTCACCTTTTCTCTTTCGCCTTGAAACAAATCATTGACTTCAGGCAGCCACAGAAGCAGTTTTTTCGAAATACGATTAATACCACGCTCATTAAAAAGCTCACTCATCCACGTGATAACATAATCATCATCATACGTCAAAATACCGATTTCACCTGCCAAAAACGCAGCAGCAGCTTCAGTACCCAGCAGATCAGAAATCTTATAGGCACGATTAGTCGTATCTTCTTGATACTGATACAGCACATAATAAATCATCACTGCATTGGCAACAACAAGAATCATCGGCAGCAGCAGAGCAGATTGGAAAAGTATTCTTAATACAATAAGCAGAAGGATTTCGATCAGTACGGCCATTGCCAGCATCATCTTAAAGCGGCTAAACTTTTTATTCATGGTCATCTTCCCTTCTTAAGATTTCACGTTTAAAGCTATCTGAAACAATATAGAAATACCCAAGCACTGCATACATCGGCCAGATAAAAATAAACAACACAATCAGAATCAATGTCAAATTCTTCTTATATTTTACCATTCCCATCATAAGACATGCAACATATCCAAAGAAAACAAGCATCAAACTTCCAACAGTACCAGCAGCTACTGCACCTAAAAGTACCGCTTCACTGACCGGAAGCAGCTGAGCAACATAGCTCAAGACAAAAACGATTGCACACAGATGACCAATCCATTTCGGAATTTCCCAGGCTGAAATAGGCTGAATAGAAGGCACCTCAATCTTCAGATGCTTCATGATCGCACTAGCCAGCAGATGAACAAGAATTCCTTCAAGAATACCAGCCAGCACAACAACCAGCACTGCAAGCATCAAAAAGAAATTTATGTCAATCACATCGGGAAGCACCACTCCAAAAGTTTCAGCAGCTAATTCAACAGCTTCCATTATCGTCCTTGCATCCGCTATAAGATCATATCCAAACACACTCGCAAACACAAGACAACACATGATTTCAAGCACCATCGTCAACAACATTGTACTGCCAATCAAAAAACCATTGGATACTTTACGATGACATAACGCTCCATAAACCAGACCAATGACTACAGCCATAATGGAATAAACCATCGAACTGATGGTTGAAATCATCAAAGAAAGAAAACTGATGGATACCGCACAAATACATCCACTTTTCACATCGTGTTTTACCGTATATACAATCAATGGTAAAGGAAGCACATAAACAAAAAACAACTCCAGTGCCCCTGCAAACTGTCGATTGATTAAAAGCACAATGCCAAACAAAGCACACATCATTGCGCCTTCAGTCAGTTTTCTCACCTGACGATTCATGAAATTCCACCTTTCAAACAAATTCAAGTATTTCTATTTTAACACAAAAGAATGTCCATTGTGTGAATATCTCACAAAATAAGAAAGCGCCACAACCTGATCATGACAATTCATCACAGAAAAAAAACAAAAACACTCTGATTTCTCAGAGTGTTTTAATTTCATCTCAGTTAACTTAATTAGTCGTTAACGTAAGGCAGTAAAGCCATCTGACGAGCACGCTTGATAGCAGTAGCAAGCATACGCTGATATTTAGCGCGTGTTCCTGTAACACGACGTGGAATAATCTTTCCATTTGCAGAAACGAAACGCTTCAGCAGTTCAACATCTTTATAGTCGATGGTTTTAATGTCATTCTTTGTGAAGTAGCAAACTTTCTTGCGACCCATTCTCTGTTTTTTGAATGCCATGACTTCGGGCTCCTTTCATTTAAAACGGTAAATCATCACTGGAGATATCCAGTGTTGGACCAGCACCAAATCCATCAAAGCCATAATCAGGTTCATATCCTGTATTCTGTGGCTGAGCATATGAATTTGTGTTGGCATAGCTGTTTGAATAATTGTTCTGTGGTGCAGCATAATTTGGTTCTGCACGGTGTGAGGCAGTCTGTGCCTTGCTTTCAAGCAGCTGTACTGAATCAGCAACCACTTCAGTTACATACACACGCTTGCCAGATGCATCATCATAGCTGCGTGACTGAATGCGACCTTCAATCCCTACCAGACTTCCTTTAGCTGCATACTGAGCCATGAAGTCTGCTGTCTGACGCCATGCAACACAGTTGATGAAGTCAGCGCTCTGGTCCTGATTCTGTCCGGAAAAACGACGATTGCAGGCTACTGTGAAACTTGCCACAGAAGTTCCTGTTCCAGTCTTTCGTAAATTGATTTCTCTTGTCAGTCGTCCAACAAGCACAACTCGGTTAATCATTTGTTTACCTCATTATGCTTCCTGCTTGATAGTCAGGAAACGAACAACATTCTTGTTGATGCGCATCAGACGATTGAATTCGTTCAGTGCTGCATTTTCAGCTTCAAATGTAGTTACTACATAGAAACCTTTAGTCATGTTTTCGATTTCGTAAGCGAATTCCTTAACGCCCCAAACATCTGCCTTAACGATGTTTCCACCGTTTGTAGTGATGATTGCGTGGATGCTTTCCATTTCAGCCTGACGAGCTGCTTCATCCATTGATGCGTTAAGAATGTACATTACTTCGTACTTTCTCATTCTTGTGCACCTCCTTGTG
>JAZRUQ010000190.1:0-9606 GCA_045652605.1 Erysipelotrichaceae bacterium | reverse complement strand
AAACTTGCTTTTTTCGAAAGCACTTCACTTCACAAAAACTTACTACCATTTTCAAATAAAAAGTTCATGATTTCTCATGAACTTAACTGAATGATACATATGGATCTTTTGGCTCTTCAGCTCGCCACAAACCCGATGCATACAGCACAACTGTTTCTTGGTCTCCATCCTGAAGATAGCGTAAAGTACCTTCTACAGTCAGCCAATCTCCAATTTTAACTTCGCTTTTTCTTATCCCTGTAACCGTCAGAGAAATCATACTGGTATCATCCTCACAGCATACCATTGCCTGTCTGCCTAAAATAATCGTCTGTTCAAGATGTGGAATCTCTTCACAGTACATTCCTTTTAAACAAATCTTCTTTTCGTCATACTTGGCAGGATTTTCTGCACAATCCATGTACCACAAGCCATAATCTTCATCCTTAATTTCAATCACTTCTGCATCAAAAT
Source organism: Erysipelotrichaceae bacterium (assembly GCA_045652605.1). Classification (GTDB taxonomy): domain Bacteria; phylum Bacillota_I; class Bacilli_A; order Erysipelotrichales; family Erysipelotrichaceae; genus RGIG1896. The sequence continues at coordinate 9,153 of JAZRUQ010000190.1, read as the reverse complement.
CAAATGGCAGATCATCTTCCATCAACTGATTCACATTGCCATAGATATCTTCATAAACAATCTGTGCCTGTGTGTTGATAGCTTTTACATTGCCTCTTAAAAATGATTTTCTGCTTGTTTCATCACAGCGATTAAACACGACCAGATCAGAGAAACGACACTGTTCATACACCAATGAACGCATATTGGCTACATACAAACCAAATGTTGTCGCATCAATGGTTGTCAGAATTTGCGCAAAAGCAACACATTCCGGTAAATCAGGACGAGTCACCAATTCAGTAATCGGCTCCATGCCATTGAATTCAATGATGATTTGACCAGGATTGTAGTAATCCACCAGTTCCTGAATCTTTTCATTAGTTAATTCAGTGACTGAATTGAACACTTCCATTGCTGCATCATGTTCTTCAAGAAAAGATGCAGACAATTCTTCTTCGCCTTCTTCAATCATTAAAATCAATGTAGAAAGTCCATCCGCAGAAAAATCAGGATCTTCCAATGTATCTTTTATAAAGGTCGTCTTTCCTGAATCAAGAAATCCAGTAAACCCATAAATCAGAATCGGTTCATTTCTCATACTATACTCCAAACAAAGTCTTGATTTCAGCTTCGTTTACTTTTGATCCGATAACTGTAATCAAACCTGTATAACTTGCAGTGCCTTCTCGCACATCACTGTCCCCTGGAACATAATCAAAGAACAGCCATCCACCTTCAACATTCTGCACAATTCCTTTAGCACGCAGAATATGTTCATCCAGATGAGAAAGGATAAGTTCCAGTTCTTCCTTAGAGAACTTGCGGATTGTCTCAAAACCAACACTTGTGAACACTTCATCCGCATGATGATGGTGATGATGCCCATGACAGCCACATTCACAATGTTCATCATGGTGATGATGTTCATGATCATGGCAGCCACATTCGCAGTGTTCATCGTGGTGATGATGTTCATGATCATGACAACCGCATTCACAATGTTCATCATGATGATGCTCGTGATCATGACAGCCACACTCGCAATGATCATGATGATGGTGCTCATCCATAATCGATACTGCACCTTCCATGACCTTTAAAATCGCTTTTCCTGTCAGCTCATCCCATGGAGTTGTGACAATTCTTGCCTTAGGATTGATTCCTTTTACAATTTCAACAGCCTGTTGCAGCTTTTCATCTGATACTTTCTGAGTTCTGCTTAAAATGACACATCCTGCAGATGCAATCTGATCATTAAAGAATTCTCCAAAGTTTCTTGCATAGACTTTGGCGCGTGCTGCATCTACAACTGTACATGCACTGTTGACCTGTAAATCTTCAACTTTCTCAATCGCTTTAAGCACATCGCTTAATTTACCAACACCTGATGGTTCAATCACAATGCGATCTGGATGATAAGTTTCCACAACCATCTTTAATGATTCTTCAAAGTCTCCCTGAAGACTGCAGCAGATACATCCTGAATTGATTTCTCTGACTTCAATCCCTGCAGCTTCCAAGAATCCGCCATCAATTCCGATTTCGCCAAATTCATTTTCAATGATGACAGTCTTTTCATTTTTATATACATCTTGAATCAGTTTTTGAATCAGTGTTGTCTTACCAGCACCTAAAAAACCTGAAAATACATCTGTTTTTGTCATAAGTATCCCTCTTTTCAACCATGTTTATTATACACCATTTCCAAATCTTTCATAAAAAGTTTTATCATTTTGCGTTGACAGCATCACACAAATTCAGTAAACTCTAAAAGTTAGAGAAAGGTAACTTTTCTCTTTCTTTTTCAGATATTATGTTAGTTTTAGATAACTTTTTTAGAGGAGGATTGGCATATGATGATCAACAAACGACTGATTTCTGAAGTACCTGCTGTTAAGAAAGACATGGGTAAAAATGTACTTTATCAATGGTTGGGACTTCTTTCTGGTATTGGATTTTCTTTCTTTCTGACACTTGCTGCACAACACGTGATTTTAGGTCTTGTTCCTTTGTCTTTGATGTTTATTGGCTTTTCAGCAGTATTCATGTTTTTGCGCATGTTTATGAGCTATCTGGCATCACAGGCATCCAGTCGTGTTTCACGTCAGGTTAAAGTCACATTGCGTGAAAGAATCATGAATCATTTGATGATGTTGAATTCTTCACGTTCACAGAAACAGCTGACATCTGAAATTGTGCAGCTGTGTACAGAAGGCATTGAACAGCTGGAAACATACTTTGCAATGTATCTGCCACAGTTCTTCTATGCAGTACTGGCACCTGTGACTTTGTTTATCGTCACTTGCAGCATCAATTTAAAAGCGTCAATTGTGCTGTTTGTCTGCGTTCCATTGATTCCTGTATCCATTATTCTGGTACAGAAATTCGCAAAGAAACTACTGAGCAAATACTGGGGAAAATATACTGCACTCTCTGATATTTTCCTTGAAAACCTGCAGGGGCTGACAACACTCAAGGTTTTTGGTGCTGATCAGCGTCAACATGATCGCATGAATCAAGCTGCAGAAGAATTTCGTGTCATTACCATGAAAGTGCTGATCATGCAGCTGAATTCCATTTCCATTATGGATGCCGTGGCATACGGTGGTACTGCCTTAGGTATTTACTTTGCAGTCACTGGTTATCTTTATCAGGGAGCAGATTTATATGAATCCCTGCTGATTATCCTGCTTTCAGCGGAGTTCTTCTTGCCGATGCGTTTATTGGGAAGCTATTTTCACATTGCAATGAATGGCATGGCTGCAAGTGATCGCATGTTTACACTCTTGGATCAGCAGCCAGAAAAAACAGGAACGCTCACAGATCTACCAGAAACATTGGATATAAAAGGTCATCACATCAGTTTCAGTTATGACGCTGATAAAATCACTTTAAAAAATATTAGTTTTGATTTTCCTTCAGGATGTTTTATCGGTATTGCAGGACCTTCCGGTTCAGGAAAATCGACTTTAGCTGAACTGTTAAGCGGTGATCTGAAAACACAATCTGGATCACTTGCATTAGGAAAATGTTCATTCAATGATTTCAGTTTTGAAACTCAAAAGAAACTGATCACAAAGATTGGATTTCAGTCCTCTCTTTTTAAAGGAACTTTAAGAGAAAATCTTTTAATGGGTAAACCTGATGCATCAGATGATGAACTCTGGCAGGCATTAAGTCAATGTCAGCTGAAAGAATTCTTTATGGATTTAGATGGACTGGATACTGAGATTCTTGAATCAGGTTCTAATCTTTCCGGAGGTCAGAAACAACGTGTTTCATTGGCTCGTGCAATTCTGCGTGACACACCGGTTTATCTGTTTGATGAGGCAACCAGTGCCATTGATGCGGAGAGTGAAGAAGCTATTCTCAAAGAAATTGAACAGCTGAGAAAAACAAAAACAATTATCATGATTTCACATCGATTAGCCAATCTGAAACAAGCGGACAAGATTCTAGTCTTAGATCAAGGAGAACTTGTTGAACAGGGAACTTACAATGAACTGATGAAAAACAATCGTCTGTTTGCGTCTATGGCACGCACACAAAATGAAATTGAACAATTTGCATAAGGAGGCACTATGAGACGTTCACCATTCACTATCTGCATGCGCTTGATTGTACTGGTCAAGCCATTGTACATCTATATGATTTCAGCTATCACCCTCGGTCTTGCCGGTCATCTAGCCGCATCCTTTATCACAATATCAGGAGCTTCTGTCTTATTGAATCTGAGTCCATTCTCAGTATCTGCAACTTTGATGTTCATGGGCGTCTGTGCACTGCTCAGAGGACCCCTTCGTTATATCGAACAGGCATGCAACCACAACATTGCATTTCGTCTGCTGACACTATTGCGAGACAAAGTCTTCGGAAAGCTGAGAACACTGGCGCCTGCAAAGCTGGAAAACAAAGACAAAGGCAATCTGATTGCCATTATCACCAGTGACATTGAACTTCTGGAAGTATTTTATGCCCATACAATTTCACCTGTCATGATTGCATTGTTTCAGGTGATCATCATGACCATTCTGTTTGGTCTGATTCATCCTGTATTATCACTTATTGCACTTTTGTTCTATGGGCTGAATGGATTTGTCTTGCCTGTCGTGATATCTAAACGCAACAGGGATGCTGGAATTCAGATGAGAAATGCATCTGGCGATCTTTCAAGTTTTGTGCTGGAAACATTGCGCGGCATGGATGATGTCATGCAGTACAATCAGCAAGAAACAATTCTGATGAAACTCAAAAACAAAAGTCATCGTCTGGACCACCATGAAAAACATCAGAAAAACCTCTTGTCTTTCAACAATGCATTGTCTCAGCTGATCATGTTAAGCGGCAACCTGGTGATGTTTGTCACTGCTATCCTGCTGGCTTTTAGCTATCAGATTGCTTATCGCGAAGCAGTGCTGGCAATGGTCATGCTTTCAAGCTCTTATGGCCCTACTGCGGCGCTTGCTGCTCTGGGAAGCACTTTGCAGAACACTTTTGCAGCCGGCGAAAGAGTTTTGAATCTTCTGGATGAATCTGCCGTAACTGAATCAGTTCAAAGTGACATCCAACCTGATTTTGAACATGCCTCACTTGATCAGATCAGTTTCAGTTATGATCATCAGAAAGTTCTGAATAACTTCAGCATGAAACTGAACAAAGGAAATATTCTTGGCATATCAGGAAAAAGCGGAAGCGGTAAATCCACATTGCTGCGTCTTTTGATGCGATTCTGGGAAATTGATGAGGGTCGTCTTGAAATCTCATCCTACGATATCAACACCATTGATTCTGAATCTTTGCTGAAGATGCAATCTTTCATGGTTCAGGACACATGGCTGTTTCATGACACCATTGAAGAAAACCTGCGTATTGCTAAACCTGATGCAACTCAGACAGAAATTGAAAATGCCTGCCAAAAAGCATCCATTCATGATTTCATTCTCTCACTTCCAGATGGCTACAAAACCAAAGTCGCTGAGCTTGGCTCATCTGTTTCAGCAGGTGAGCGTCAACGCTTAGGCCTGGCACGTATCTTCTTAAAACAGGCTGATCTGATTCTTCTGGATGAGCCTACCAGCAATCTGGATTCTTTGAATGAAGCCATCATCTTAAAATCACTCAAAGAACATCAGAAAGACAAAACCATCGTTCTGGTCTCTCATCGTCCTCAGACATTAAAAATTGCAGATCAGATTCTGCATATGGAAAATGGGAGAACCTGTTGATGAACATCGAGAAAAAAAGGACTCACGAAATTCGTATTCTCTCAGAAATGATTGATCTGTATGCCCGAAATCATACCATCAACTGTGATGAACTAAAACAATACGCTATCAAAAGGACAACCTGTTGTCCCTTCATGGAACAGAAAACATTCTGTTCCGCCTGCAAAGTCCATTGTTATAAAGCTGAATACCGCACTGAAATCAAGAAAATCATGCGTTACAGTGGACCACGCTTGTTCTTTACTCATCCCATTTTGGTCATTCGTCATGGACTTTTGTCACTTGAACAGAAATTGAAAGGAGCTTCACAATGACAAAACATCTTTATCTTTTGGCAGGATTGATTGCTTTAGGACTAGGTGCCATCGGTGCTGCAGTCCCTTTGCTTCCTGCTTTCCCGTTTCTGCTTCTTGCAAGTATCTGCTTTGCAAGAAGCTCTGAACGTCTTTATCAATGGTTTATCAGCACAAAGCTTTACAAAGATAATCTGGAAAGCTTTGTTCAGGGCAAAGGCATGACAAAAAAAGCCAAAATCCGTGTCGTCAGCATCATTTCACTGACTATGGCTTTTGGCTTTCTAATGATGAAAAAAGCGCCTGCTGGAAGAATCATCCTTCTCATTGTCTGGCTTTTTCACATTCTCTATTTTGCTTATGGCATTAAAACATTGAATGAAGTTAACGAATAAACAGATATGCAGTATACATCACATACAATGCAACACACAGGATTCCTTCCATTTTGGAGAATCCTTTTTTTGATCCTGCAAAAATCAGCATCAACACGGCAACACCACTCATCAAAACAACATCAATCATTGTTTCTGCAGCTGCAGGAATTGGAGATAAAACGGCTGACATCCCTAAAATAAACAGAACATTAAAGATATTGGATCCAATCGCATTTCCTAATGCAAGACCACTTTCCTTCTTTCTTGAAGCGACCAATGAAGTCACCAGTTCAGGAAGTGATGTACCAATCGCTACAATGGTAAGACCAATAAATGTTTCTGACATCCCCAGTTTCTGAGCCAGAACAGTTGCGTTATCTACAACAAGATTACCGCCAAAGATAACTGCCGCAAGGCCTAGAGAAATAAAAATCAGACTCTTAACTAAACTTACAGGTTCTTCATTTTCTTCTTTTTCTGTACGATCCTTTAAAGCCTGATGAATCATCATGCCAATATAACCAGCCATCAACACCAGTAAAATGCATCCATCTAAACGAGACAATGTGCCATCCAGCAGCAGTACTCCCAACAAAACAGATACACCAATGTTAACTGGCAAATCACGTTTCAGAATATCTTTGTCTGTGGAAAAAGCATAAATGATTGCACACAACCCTACCACAACCAATGAATTGAAAATATTGGATCCAATGACATTTCCCAATGCAATCTCATTGGAGCCTGCAAGTCCAGCAGTAATTGATACTGAAGCCTCTGGAGCACTTGTCCCCATCGCAACAATTGTTAATCCAATAATAACAGATGGAATTCTAAGCAATCGTGCTAACGCTGATGCTCCATCCACAAATGCATCTGCTCCTTTAATCAGAAACAGAAAACCCAACAATAATCCAAACACTTCCATAAAATTCCCTTTCTATGAGCCAATTAAAAACGAGGCTCTCCATTATAAAAATGAAAAGTCTCGTTATTTCAGTTTATACCCGGTTCTAGTGAACGTGATGACGAGATAAACTCACCCGAAAGTGACAACTACTCCCTTATCAAGTTCATTTTAACAAGTTCATTTTTTATGTCAAATGTTCTGAACAAATCTTAACTATCTCTTAGTCGTTTCACTTTCCAGAAATCAAGAGACTTTGCATATGATGTTCATCTATGTTATATCGGTGATTGGCAGAGGGAAGGATAACCCCCCTGCAAGAAGTATATTCCTAAAAAGGACTACTTATCTTGGTGGAACGGGTAGTTTTTTTAATTCCTATCAAAATGCAGATAACACAAAATTAAAACCCTCTTGATTCGAATGATTTTCATTCCATTCAGGAGGGTTTTTGTTTTCTTATTTTTTTATAACGTCGACAACATGTGAAGAAGCACCCATCATATCGCTTCTTTCACAGACAGACAGCTGATACTTCAAAAACAGTTCGAAAGTTTCTTCATCCATTTTCTTTAAAACTGGACGCATATAGTTGGCAGCACCATCCACCGCAAACATCTTTACTCTTTTTAAACCTGCTTTTTCATTCAGTTCATCAATGTCTTCAATTCTGACATAACTGTACAAATCATCAATGGTGCTGTGTGTATGGAACTGTTCATCAATCTTGCCTTTTTCAATGCATTCTTTGATATGTCCTTCCACAAAGGCATATGTCAGAATGCTGTAGTCATTCATGACATAAGCGACCAGAACCACACCATCCTTCTTTGTGACACGTTTTGCCTCATTGAGTGCCTGAATCTTATCTTTTTCTTCAAACAGATGATACATTGGTCCAAACAACAAAGTCAGATCAAAGCTGTCATCCTTAAATCGTTTTAAATTCAACGCATTTCCCTGATAAGCCTTGACTGTGCTTTTCTTCGCCTTCAATGTTCCCAAATTGGACTTGACCAGTTCAACCGCTGTCACATCATAGCCTTCATTGGCCAATGCCACTGAATATTTGCCAGTTCCTGCACCAATGTCCAGAATCTTCGGATTGTTCATCTTTTCAAGAAACTGATGGATCACATGCATGGAAACTGTAAATTCCACTAACCCATGACGAGAGTCCAGTCTCTTTTCTTCATTAAATTTATTGTAGTATTGAATCAGTCTTTCCATGAGTTTCTCCTTTAACACAGTGTCTATTATATCATCTGTATCATTGATTTCAAAGATGAGCTTTGATACACTTGAATTGAGGTGAAGACAATGAAGAAACTCACATTAGAATCCAAAGTAAAAGACCTGTATGAAACAGTTATTGGTCATGATGCTTTAGCCAAAGTTCTGCTTCAGCTGAACATCAGTGAAAAAGCCATCACCAATCCACTGGTCGGATCATTAAAATTAAAAACTCTTGCTTCTTTGACTAAGAAACAGCTGGGTCCTGAATTCTTTAATGCACTGCTGCATCTGGTCAATACAGAACAGGAACAACCTCCAGTCAAAAAGGGAAACATTACACCAAAATGGTGGAAAGAAGCTGTTTTCTATCAGATTTATCCAAGAAGTTTTTACGATACCAATGATGATGGTATTGGAGATTTAAGAGGAATTATCGAAAAACTGGATTATCTGAAAGAATTGGGTGTGACTGCATTATGGCTTTCTCCTATCTATGATTCTCCAAATGATGACAATGGTTATGATATTCGTGATTATCAGAAAATCATGAAAGAGTTTGGTACAATGGAAGATTTTGATGAGCTGCTTGAAAAAGTTCACCAGCGTGATATGAAGCTGATTATGGATTTGGTGGTCAATCATACTTCAGATGAACATGAGTGGTTCCAGAAAGCTTTAAATGAGCCGGAATCAAAGTATAGAAACTATTATCATTTCAGAAAAGATGATGGTTCAAAGAGTTATCCAAACAACTGGACATCCTTCTTTTCAGGACCTGCATGGAATTATTATGAGAAAGAAGATTTGTGGGCACTTCATCTTTTCTCAAAGAAACAGATGGACCTGAATTGGGATAATCCTGATGTCAGAGAAGATGTCATCAAGATGATCAACTGGTGGCTGGATAAAGGTGTTGATGGATTCCGTATGGATGTCATCAACTACATTTCCAAAGAAGAAGGACTTCCTGAAGGAAACAAAATGATTGGTGATCTGATGGGATATCCTGGTATTGAAAGATATTATTATGGACCTCATCTGCATGAATACTTCAAAGAAATTCAGGAAAAAGCATTTGGTCCACACAATGCCTTCTCTGTCGGTGAAACTCCTGGTTTAGGCATGAAAATGGC
>JAZRUQ010000189.1:0-6680 GCA_045652605.1 Erysipelotrichaceae bacterium | reverse complement strand
CAAGATTCTGACTGGAAAATATACAGCGATTCCTGCTTTTGTAGCGATTATGGCAGCTGTGTTCTATTTGAGTTTTAATGTAGTTGGAGCTTTTCTGGAAGAGATTTTATCGTTTGGGATTGATGGTCTGACTGCTGCAGTGGACAGCTGGTTAAGTGCATCTGGTGTCAATGAAGTGCTTCACTCTTTGATTATTGATGGGATTTTTAACGGTGTAGGGTCCGTTATTGGATTTTTACCGATTATTGTAACCCTGTTTTTCTTTCTTTCTCTGCTGGAAGACAGCGGCTATATGGCACGTGTTGCCTTTGTGCTGGATAAGCTTCTGCGTAAGATTGGTTTATCAGGGCGCAGTATTGTACCGATGCTGATTGGATTTGGCTGCACAGTACCAGGTGTTATGGCATCTCGTACCCTTCCGTCTGAACGCGACCGAAAGATGACGATTCTGCTGACATCATTTATGAGCTGCTCGGCGAAGGTTCCAATCTATGCGTTCTTTGTGGATGCGTTCTTTCCAGACCATGCAGCACTGGTTATGATAGGTCTGTATGTGCTGGGTATTGTGATGGCGATTCTGGTTGCACTTGTGTTCAAGCAGACATTGTTTGTGGGAGAAGCTGTGCCATTTGTCATGGAGCTTCCAAATTATCGTATGCCAGGATTCAAGAATGTATCTCAGCTGCTTTGGGAAAAGGCAAAGGACTTCCTTGAAAGAGCCTTTACGGTCATTTTCCTGGCAACTATTGTGATCTGGTTTACTCAGAATTTTGATGCAACACTGCGTGTTGTTTCTGATTCACAGGATTCACTGCTGGCGATGGCTGCAGGCTGGATTGCACCGGTTTTAAGTCCTTTAGGCTTAGGTGACTGGAAAGTTTCCACTGCATTGATTACCGGATTTATGGCGAAGGAAAGTGTTGTTTCTACATTGTCTGTATTGTATGGTTCAACATCATCTTTGATGAGTGCGATGGGCTCTGTTGAAGCTGCATCACTGCTGGTCTTCTGCCTGCTGTATACACCATGTGTTGCAGCTGTATCATCGATTAAAAATGAATTGGGTGGCAAATGGGCCATTGCGGTTGTTTTAGGGCAATGTGCAATTGCCTGGGCAGCAGCTTTTGCAGTGCGTCTGATTGCCATGTGCATAGGTTTGATTTAAGACATCTTTTAAAGATGTCTTTTCTTGTTGAAGGTTGTGTACAACTTGTGAAAATGTTATAATAATATGGAAACATTCAAGTAAATATCTGTAAAAAGCAAGGGGGCAGATTTTATGAACTTCGTATTTATCTCTCCAAATTTTCCAAGAAATTACTACAACTACTGCAAGGGCCTGAAAGAAAATGGTGCAAATGTGCTTGGTGTTGGTGATGAGTCTTATGATGAACTGGCACCTGAGCTGAAAAATGCATTAACAGAGTATTTCAAGGTCAGCAGTCTTGAAAACTATGATGAAGTATATCGTGCCGTGGCTTTCTTTGCGTGGAAGTATGGCAAGATTGACTGGCTGGATTCCAACAACGAATACTGGCTGGAAAAAGATGCTTATCTGAGAACTGACTTCAATATCAATTCAGGTATCAAGGCAGATCAAATCAGTTTCATCAAGTACAAGAGTCAGATGAAAGCTTTCTATGAAAAGGCTGGTGTTCCAGTTGCACGTTATCATCTGACGACTACACTGGAAGAAGGCAGGAAGTTCATTGAAAAGGTTGGCTATCCTGTCATCGTAAAACCAGACAATGGTGTAGGTGCTGCACGTACCTGGAAGATTAAAAATGATGCAGATCTGGAAGCATTCTATGCTGAACCACAGATTACACAGATGATTATGGAAGAGTTCATTAATGGTGATCTGATTTCTTATGATGGTATTGCGGATTCTAATCGCAATGTCATTCTGGAAACTCACCATGTATTCCCTGTTCCAATCATGGATGTTGTCAACAACAACTTGGATTGCTACTACTGGAATGAACGTGAAATTCCTGAAGATCTGAAAGATGTTGGACGCAGAGTCATCAAGGCATTCCCAACAAACAGCCGTTTCTTCCATTGCGAATACTTCCGTCTGCGCGAAGATAAGGAGGGTCTGGGCAAGAAGGGGGACATCCTTGGTCTTGAAGTGAACATGCGCTCACCAGGTGGTCCTACTCCAGATATGATGAACTATGCAAGTGACATTGACGTGTTCAAAGTATGGGCTAATATGATCTGCTTCGATGAAGCATTGATTGATACAAGCAATAAGAAATATTATGTAGCTTATGCAGGACGCCGTGATAATCATCAGTATGAACATACGACAGATGAAGTTGCATCCTGGTACAAAGATAAACTTGTAATGAATCAGAGAGTTCCTGCGGTGATTGCGGGGGCTATGGGTGACTGGTTGATGATGGCTAGATTTGAAACAAAAGAAGAAGTTCTGGCTTTCATTAAGAATGTCTGCGAAAAATATTGTTTAATTTAAAGGAGAAAAAAAACAAATGCATACTGCCTATTATAAAGAATACAGCACGAATTTAAATCGTGATATGGAATTCACAGTTTATGGCCATGCAGGTAAGCCTTGCATCGTGTTCCCATCTCAGGATGGACGATTCTTTGACTTTGCCAACAACGGTATGGTTGAGTGCTGCAAAGAATTTATTGAAGCAGGAAAGCTTCAGTTGTTCTGTGTTGAAGGAAATGACTGGAACAGCTGGACTGCCAAAGGAGACGAAGGCTGGAGAATTGGTCAGCAGGAAGACTATATTCGCTATATCTGTGAAGAAGTAGTTCCTCGTGTCTATGAAATCCATAATGAAACTTCAGGTGAAGATTACTGGGGTAAGATTATGACAACAGGATGCTCAATGGGGGCAACTCATGCATTGAACTTCCTTCTGCGTCGTCCTGACATCTTTGATACAGTGATTGGAATGAGTGGAGTTTATCATGCTTCATATTTCTTCCCTAACTATCAGGATTCACGCATTTACTTCAATTCACCAACTGATTTCATGAAGGGCATGCCTTGGAATCACAGCATTCTGGAACAGTACAGACAGTGTAAGATTGTTCTGAGTTGTGGTCAGGGTGCCTGGGAAACTGAAGCAATTGAAGACTTGACAATTCTGAAAAATGAATTTGAACGTCTCCATGTGGATGCATGGTGTGATTTCTGGGGCTATGATGTGAATCATGACTGGCCTTGGTGGAGAGTTCAGTTCCCATATTTCTTAAAGAATATTCTGGGTGAATAAAAACAGGAATGCTTTTGCATTCCTTTCTTCTTGGAGGAGATTTTCATGATCAAAAAAGAAAAGGTGATGATTACACCTTATAATGAAAGAAGAAGACTGCATATTTATCTTCCTGAATGCACAAAAAAGGGAGAACGATGTGGAGTCATCTATATGTTTGATGGTCACAATCTGTTCAATGACAAAGATGCGACATATGGAAAAAGCTGGGGAATCAGAAAGTATCTGGACGCGAACCAGCTGCCTGTCATTGTCGTTGGGATTGAATGCAATCACAAAGGGAATCTGAGACTGTGTGAATTCTCACCTTACAGTTTCGTGGATAAGACATTTGGGCAGGTCGATGCAACAGGCAAAGAGCTGACACGCTGGATTGTGGATGAATTGAAGCCTTACATTGATAAGAAGTATCCGACACTGCCAGATCGTGCTCATACAGCTATCGGAGGAAGTTCCATGGGTGGTTTGATGTCCTTGTATATTGGAGCTACTGAAAGTGAAACCTTCTCAAAGGCAATCTGTGTATCACCGCATCATAAGCACTTAATGAAACCACTGATGAAAGATATGGCTCATGCGATTGAGCCGGAAACTTTCTTTTATATCAGCTGGGGTGCCAATGAAGTCAATACAAAAAAAGCATTGGCTACATTGTCTGAATCCAATCTGAGAATTGCAGGAGCACTTCGTACAAAAGCTGAAGTGTCTTGTCATCTGTATCCTGATCAGGATCATTCAGAAGCCTCATGGGAAAAAGAGACCGACATCTGGATGAAAGAATCAGGTATCTGTCAATGGAAATCAATGAAATAAAGAGACTTTTTTGATGGATGCCAAGTATAATAGAGACAGGAGTGTGATGATATGAAAGTATTGCTTCTTAATGGTGGTCCTCATCCTCAGGGATGTGTGGCAACTGCACTGGAAGAAATTGCCAGAGTACTGAAAGTAGAAGGAATTGACAGTGAGATTGTCTGGATTGGCAATCAGCCTGTAGCAGGATGCATTGGCTGTGGTCTGTGCAGAAAAGAAGGACAGTGTTTCCGACAGGATGGTGTCAATGCCTTTATTGAAAAGGCCAAGGAATGTGATGGATTTATTTTTGGGTCACCTGTGCATTATGGAAGTGCATCGGGTGCAATTACGTCCTTTTTAGATCGTGCTTTCTATTCAGGATCTGTTCATTTCAGAGGCAAGCCTGGTGCCTGTGTTGTTTCTTGTCGTCGTGGAGGCAACACTGCGACTTTTGATCAGCTGAATAAATATTTTACAATTAATCAGATGCCGGTTGTCTCATCACAGTACTGGAATCAGGTTCATGGCACAAGCCGTATTGAAGTGCTTCAGGATAAGGAAGGCATGCAGATCATGCGTACTTTAGGTCACAACATGGCTTGGCTGTTAAAATGTATTGAAGCTGGAAAAGAAAAAGGAATTGAATTCAATCCAATGCATGAACCACGTGTTCATACTAATTTTATCTAAAAAAAGAAGTTCATTTTTTGAACTTCTTTTTCTAGAATCTGTATTGAATGAAATTCGCAATCTTGCGTGCCATCTTAAGATAGCCTTCTTTTGATGGATGCAGACCATCTGGAAGAAGAAGTTTCTGAATTTCAGGAATATCGGGTGTAATGCCGCTTTCTGAGAATAAATCCAATACTGGGATGCTGTGATTTTCACAAACTTCCAGTATGGCTTTTCTGTAGTCTAAAAGACATAGTCCATTTTCAGATTTGACTTTCCAGTGACGATATCCTTTGAATCCAGAGGCCTTCATCGGTGTGATGAACATAATATCTGCCAGCGGATATTTCTTCTGCAGACCATCACAAATTGTATTTAATGCACCATAGAAGGTTTCCACATCATAGGAATCGACTGTACCTAAAGGCAATGCGTGGTTGCAGTCATTGATGCCGCCAAAGACAATGATGATATCCGATTCAGGGTCCATATGATCATAGCGATCGACAAAAGGCTGATCCCATCCAGGGCCTTTTGTGATTCGTGTTCCTGCAATGCCATAATTGTTGATGCGTTTTACAGGCAGCATATCCTGCAGATAATGGGCCCAGCTGAAATCATTGTTTCCTACACCCTGAGTGATGCTGTCACCAAGACAGCTGATTACTTTTCCTTCAAGCCAATTCTTTTCCATCATGTTTACCTCGTTTTTTTCATTATACCATATCTTGATAAAACAGGGATGTATCATGGAAAGTTCTTCAAAAAGTGATAAAATAAAACTATCTCAGGAGGTGCACCATGAAAATACTAATGATCAATTTACCTTATGCAGGACATGTTGTGCCTACAATTGGACTGGTTCAGCAACTGATTCAAAAAGGGTGTCAGGTAACCTATCTGATGGCAGAAGACTGGAAAAACAGGATATCAGAAAGTGGTGCAGATTTTGTGGGATATTCAAATCATCCGCAATTGTCTGAACAAATCAAAAATGCCTGGTCAACTGCAGAAAAAATCATCGACGACCATGATTTAGTGCTGTATGAACAGTTTTTCTTTTTAGGAAAACATCTTGCAGAAAAGCACAACAAACCGGCAGTGCGCATCTTTACAGCAGCTGCCACAAACAAGAAACTGATGACGGAATACATCCAGAGTGGTCCTTTATCTATTTTCCGCTGTCGTTGGATTGCCCGTGCCTTTACCAAAGATATCGCAAAGGGGATACCATTAAAGACAGATAACTGGCTGGATGAAATTGTTGAAAATCCACCGGAATTGAATCTGGTCTATACTTTAAAAGAGTTTCAGCCTTATGCAGATGAATTCGATCAGAATCTGTATCAGTTTATAGGACCTTCGGTCTATCAAAGAGAAAAACAGGAATTTGATTTCATCAAAAAAGATCGTCCTGTCATCTATATTTCATTAGGTACAATTGTCAAAGGGGCTGCTTCTTTCTTTAAGATGTGCATTGAAGCCTTTGAACATGAGAACGCGGATGTCATCATTTCAACAGGCAAGAAATTCAACCTAAGCAAATTAAAACATGTTCCTGAAAACATTCATCTGTACAGTTATGTACCTCAGCTTCAGGTTCTGAAAATGAGTGATGTTTTTGTCACACATGGTGGAATGAACAGTGTATCTGAAGCATTTGTTTATCAAGTGCCGCAGGTTGTGATTCCTTTTTCATCTGATCAGCCAGTGAATGCACGATGTGTAGAGAAGTTAGGCGCGGGAAAGCAACTGGCGTTGTCTGCATTGAACAGCGGCACATTGAAAAGTACAGTTTTTTCAGTGATACGTGATGAAGAAATCAAAAAGAATTTAAAGAAAATCAGAAATATGATTTGTGAATCTGCAGGAAATGAAGGTGCTGCAGAGATGATCATAGAGCTTATCCGCAGCAGGAAGGGAGAATAGACATGATTAAAGTAGCGTTTATGTATGATT
>JAZRUQ010000188.1:0-2850 GCA_045652605.1 Erysipelotrichaceae bacterium | reverse complement strand
GGGTGAAGAAGATGAAGATGTCATGGGACATAATCTGGGGAATCTGATTCTGACTGCGATGACACAGTCGTGCGGAAGTTTTATGGACAGCATTACCACATTGTGCAAAGTGCTGAATGTTCGTGGGAATATTATTCCTGCAACATCACAGGTGATAACACTGTTTGCGCGCATGCAGGATGGTACGATTGTGCGTGGTGAATCCAACATTCCCAACATTTCCAATCGTATCCGAGAAGTGTTTTATGAAGAAAAAGTAAGTGCGACTCCAGCTGCAATTGAGGCTATTTTAAGTGCGGATGTTGTCGTTTTAGGGATTGGCTCTGTTTATACAAGTATTTTACCGAATCTCATTATTCCGGAAATTAAAGAAGCACTGGAAAAGTCAAAGGCAAAAGTGGTATACTACTGCAATGCGATGACACAGCCGGGTGAAACTGATGGGTATTCATTGGAGGATCATGTGGAAGCATTCCGTCATCATAAAAGTGATGTGGATATGGTGGTCATGGCTGATGATGAGATTCCAGATGAGATTTTAAAGCGATATCATGATGAAGGAAGCGTTGAGGTCAAGATGAGGGAAAATGATCATGATTATGAAATCATGAAGTGTTCTCTATTGGACTTTTCAAGAGATTTAGTGCGTCATGATTCAGATAAAATCAGAGAGAGTCTTCAACTGATTTTAGAGAGGATGAATTAAGATGTCCTTTACCACAGAGGTAAAAAGTGAAATATCACAGAATGAGTTAAAAGAGTGTTGTCAAAGAGCTCAGTTAAGTGCACTGGTCAAGATGTGTTCCACCTTGACTTTTTCGTCATTAGGAATGGTTTTGGTCATCAAGACTGAAAATGCAACCATTGCCAAGCGTACATTAAAGATGCTGAAGGAACAGTTTGATGTAGAAACTGAACTGAGTGTTCTGCGTAAGATGAATTTAAAGAAAAACTATATTTATCAGATTCGTGTTTTGTCTCGTGTAAAACAGATTCTGGATGAACTGGGAATCTGGACAGATAAAGGTCTTCAGGAGCATCCTGCGTATCTGTTGGTCAAGAAGGATTGCTGCGCACGTGCTTATCTTGCGGGATCGTTTATGGCTGCAGGGAGTGTGAATGCACCGACAAAGGCAAACTATCACATGGAAATTGCCTGCATGGAAGAGTCGCATGCTGTGTTCATTCAGAAGCTGATGGCACGATTTGGTCTGCCTTCAAAGATTATTGAACGTCGTAAGCATTTTATTGTGTATTGCAAGCAGGCGGACAAGATTGCGGATTTTCTACGCTGTATTGCGGCTTCTGAAGCGTTAATGAAGTTTGAGGATATTCGTATTACCCGTGACTTCAGAAACAATCTGACACGTCTTGATAACTGCGAATTGGCCAATGAAGTGAAAACGATTGCGGCAGCTACCAAGCAGGTGGATGATATTACCTTGCTTCAGGAAGTCAGCATGCTGGATCACATGGATGAAAAGTTTAAAGTAGTTGGATATATGCGTCTGAATCATCCGGAAGCATCATTGACTGAAATGACTGAAATCTATGAAGCAGAAACAGGTCAGGCTATTTCCAAATCAGGAATGAAACATCGTTTAAAGAAACTGACTGATCTGGCTGAAGATATCCGCAAGCGTCAGGCTGAGCGTGCTTCTTTGAATCAGGAGGAAAACGGGGTATAATAATTTTGAGGTGAGTGAAATGGAACAACTAATGAAGTTTGCGTATATCGCTTTGTGTCTTGTGGCGATTATGACATTTTGGCCATTGATTGTCCTGCTTCTGGCAGGTCTGGTTGTGTTCCTTCTGTATTCATCATGGAAAACAAAGAAAATGCTGAAAGAGTCCTCTTCTGGGTTTGAATACACTGAATCAAATCAAAAGAATGCGGATGTCTTTGAGGCAGAATATACAGAAAAGGAAGTGGATCATGAATAAGATGGATCTAGAGGCTGATTTTAAGCCGGTGACGATTGATGATCTTCCTGAGATTCAGAAGTATCTTGAAAAGAGTGGTTATGAGGAGTCCAATCATAATCTGGTGAACATGATTCATTGGATTGAGTGGTATCCTTTGTTTCAATATAAGAAAGAAGACTATATGCTTCTTTTAGGTATTCATCAGGGGCAGATGTTTCTGTATATGCCTCTTTGTGAAGAAGAATATTTTGAACAGGCTTTACGTAAAGGGAAAAGCATCTTTGATCGATATGGGTGTCCTTTTGTGTTGAGTTGTTTTACAAAAGACATGATGGATAGAGTACTTGAGATTTATCCGGAATATTGCGGATGTCATGAGTGTGATGCAGATGATTATGTGTATGAAGTGGCTTCGCTGATGTCTTTTTCGGGTAAGAAGCTTCAGAAGAAAAGAAATCATCTGAATGCCTTTTATAAAGAGTATGAAGGCAGATGGACGTATGAGTCTATAAATAAGGAAAATGCCAGAGAGTGTATCAGTTTACTGGAATTATGGTCAGAACAGGATGATGTTCGGCTGATGCATGATATCAATGGAACACGAAATGTCTTGAGGGCCTTTCATCTGCTTCCTGCAAAGGGTGGGATTATCCGCATTGATGGTCAGATCAAGGCTTTTGCGATTGGCTCTGTGCTGACAGAAAGAATGTGTCAGGAAAATATTGAGAAGGCGGATGAATCGATTCGTGGTCTGTATCAGGTCATCATGAGAGAGTTTCTGATTCATGAATTTCCTGATTTTGAATACGTGAATC
This sequence comes from Erysipelotrichaceae bacterium, assembly GCA_045652605.1. Lineage (GTDB taxonomy): Bacteria > Bacillota_I > Bacilli_A > Erysipelotrichales > Erysipelotrichaceae > RGIG1896. The sequence goes on along the minus strand of JAZRUQ010000188.1, from coordinate 109 downwards.
GTGAAGATGATATGGGCATAGAAAATCTGCGACAGGCGAAAAAGGCCTATAATCCAAGTTTTATGATTGAAAAATATCGTTTGTGCAGGGTAGGTGAATAAGATGGTAA
>JAZRUQ010000187.1:0-2729 GCA_045652605.1 Erysipelotrichaceae bacterium | reverse complement strand
TCATGTTTTTCAAAGAATTTTGGATCAATTTTAAACTTATCTGCATTTGATTTAACGTAACCTAATGCAATCGAAGTACTTTCTTTCATAACATCGCCAAGCTGACCAGTTACAATCAGATTTCCTTTTCCATCGAATGTTGTAACTTCCACCGGCAGAACATCGCCACCAAATGAAGTATAGGCAAGACCTGTTACAACACCAATCTGATCTTTCTTTTCCTTTGATCCATATTCAAATTTCTCTTTACCAAGCCACTTGTTAACCTGCTTTTTCGTGATGGACATTTTATCCAGTTCACCCTTCGCAACAGCCAGTACTGTTTTGCGGCAAAGTGTTGCGATCAAACGTTCAAGCTGACGCACACCTGCTTCACGAGTGTAATAACGAATCAGATAGAGAATCACTGCATCGCTGATTTTAAACTGACCTTTCACAAGACCTGTATTTTTCATCTGCTTAGGTACCAGATGACGTTTGCAGATTTCTACCTTTTCAAGCTCTGTATAGCTGTCCAGCTGAATGATTTCAAGTCTGTCTTTAAGTGCTTCAGGAATTGCATCAAGATAGTTTGCAGTTGCAATAAACATAACCTGAGAAAGATCATATGGTTCTTCCAGATAATGATCAGAGAACAGTTTGTTCTGTTCAGGGTCAAGCACTTCCAGCATAGCTGAGCTTGGATCACCTTTATAGTCTGATGCCATCTTATCGATTTCATCAATCAGGAATACAGGATTTACAACACCTGCTTTTTTCATTCCCTGAATAATGCGGCCAGGAAGAGAACCTAAATATGTTCTTCTGTGACCACGGATTTCAGATTCATCATGAACCCCGCCTAAAGAAACTTTAACAAACTTGCGATCAATTGCACGAGCAATTGAAGTAGCCAGTGATGTCTTACCAACACCCGGTGGACCTACAAGACATAGAATCGGACTGTTCAGTGATTTTGTCATCTGTTTAACAGCAAGATACTCCATAATTCTTTCTTTGACTTTATCCAGACCATAATGATCTTCATCAAGACGCTGCTGCACCAGATTTAGATCCTCATTATCTTCAGACATCTGCCACCAAGGTGTTTTCAGCAGCCAGTCAATGTAAGTACGCAGTACTCCTGATTCGCCTGATGCTGCAGGCAGCATCTCATAACGTGCCAGCTCCTCCAGAATCTTGGCTTTTACATTCTCAGGATATGGATTTTCATTGACCATTCTGCGAATTTCTTCTGAATCATCCGTCGCATTGGATACATCACCCAATTCTTCTTTGATTGCACGCAGTTTTTCACGAAGATAATAATCCTTCTGATTGTCTTCCATACGCTCTTTGACTTTGTCATTGATCGCATCTTCAATCACTGCCAATTCTCTTTCACGATCAATTTCTTCCAGCACCAGCATCAATCGTTCATTGATTTTCACAGCTTCAAGAATCTGCTGTTTCTTTACATAGTGACATGGAAAATACTGACCAAACTGGTCTGCCAGAAGCGGTGCAGAAACACCCTTCGCAAGCTGAGCAATAATTTCAGGCGGAAAACTCTTCAATGAAGAAGAGACGGATTCAAATTCCTTCGCAATTTTTCTGACCAGCGCCAATTCTTCAAGTGAGTTTTCACTCTGATCGGCAACAGCCAGCATCGTTACAAACAGAAATGGATTTGTCTGTTCAAAAGAAAGAATTTCTGCTCTTTCCAATCCACTGAATGTAACACGATAATATCCATCCTTTTTACGGATGTTTTTAATACGGCACAGAGTGCCAAACTGATAGAGACCATTTGCAGATGGATCTTCATCCTGAAGATTTCTCTGGCACACAAGAACACAATGTCCATCAAAATTAGCTTCTGCTTCGTCCACAGCTTTCTTGCTTTTTTCTCTGCCCACTTCAATGGTAATATCCATTGATGGGAACACAACTACGCCTCGTGTTGCAATGCATGGTACACTCAGCTGCAATTTTTCACTCATGGTTTAGCCTCCTTTTTGATACTTTTCAAAAAAGACGCTGAGCGTCTTATTTTGAAGATTCTTTTACGAAGTCAAGAGCCTTCTGCATTCTCACGTCATAAGACAGAGTTTCTGCATCCAGATACTTCTTCACTTCTGCTTTTTCCATCTTGTACATAGAAGCCAGCTTATCGAATTCTGCTTCAATGTCTTCTTCAGTTGCTTCGATGTTTTCAGCCTTCACAACTGCTTCCAGAACCAGACGAACACGAACACGACGTTCTGCATCGCCCTTCATCTGTTCAACCAGGTCTTCCATCTTCATACCAGTCATCTGCATGTACTGGCTCAAAGAGAATCCCTGCTGCTGCATGCGCTGATCCTGTTCACTGATCATATCCTGAGCTTCCTGATTGATCATTACTTCAGGAATTTCTACTTCAGCATTATCAACCAGTGTGTTGATCAAAGCATCCAGTGCTTCGTTTTCATTCATCTGCTTCTTAGCTTCTGCAATCTTATCAGATACAGACTTCTTCAGATCTTCCAGTGTATCTACACCGTCCATGTTCACATCCTTAGCCAGTTCATCATCCAGCGCAGGCAGAACCTTTGTCTTGATTTCCTTTACTGTTACTGTGAATACTACAGCCTGACCAGCCAGTTCAGCTGCACCGTAGTTTTCAGGGAAAGTCACATTCAGATCCTTAGTTTCGTTCAGTGTCATACCGCAAACCTGTTCTTCAAATCCAGGAATGAATGAATGAG
>JAZRUQ010000186.1:0-3982 GCA_045652605.1 Erysipelotrichaceae bacterium | reverse complement strand
ATAGTTTTGAGGCATGTAGCCAACAAGAATATCATCTCTATGCTCAAGCTCCGTTTTGATTGATTTCATCAGACAGCTCTTTCCAGAACCATTATCCCCCATCAGCACAACATGATCTTGACCACACAGCGAAAAATCATAATCTTCAATCAGAACTCGATCACCAATCACCAATTTCCTTTGTTTCAATTCAAGAATCACTTTGGATGCAGGCAGCCAGGAATCTTCAAAAATCAGTTCGATGGCTTCTTCTACAGTATCGCTTTTCGTATATCCTTCATTTTCAATACGATCTTTCATTGCATTGACTGAATGCATTTTGCGTTTTATGGCTGCAGCTGTAAAAGGATCTTGTCGAGATATACTGTTTTGCGCATGACGTACTGCATTGTACAAATCATTTAAACGATCCATCTTTTTACGATATGCCCTTTTTTCAGATGCTGCCTGATGTTCCACTCGTCTCAGTCCATCCAGACGTTCCTTTACGTATTGATCATATGGCCCTTCAAAAAGTGTTGAAACTGCTTTGGATTTCTTGTTTCTCAGTTCCAGATGCAAAACACGATTCGCACATCTTCTTAAAAGCATTTCATCATGAGAAACAAAAAGCACCGGACCGTCAAATCTGAGGATGATATCTTCCAGCCATTGCAGTGTACTGATATCCAGATCATTGGTTGGCTCATCCAGTGCCAGCATCGTACATTTCTGCGCAATCAGTTTTAACAGCTGAATTCTGACTTTTTCTCCACCGCTTAAAGTTTCAATCTGCTGATCACGATAAAGAAAAGAAACCTGACCTTTCATTTTTACCCACATTTGTTCAAATTGAGCACATTCATTGTAGCGTGAAATTTCAATTTCATCTTCCGGTTCTTCTTTTAAAAGATATTCCAGAATCGTTGATTTTAACCATTTCGAATCCATGCGCTGAGGCAGAATTCCTATTTTTTCATCATGAAAAAGCTTTGTGTATTTGACAGAAAGCGGGTCAGTTTCCAGACCACAGCACACCTTCAACAACGTGCTTTTTCCATTGCCTTCTTCACCAATCAGGGCAAGACGATCATTTTTATTCAGCTTAAAACTGATATGTTCAAACAAAACAGATCCATCCTGTTTCTGCCCACAGCAGTCAGTCAGAATAAACATGTTCACCCCCCTTTCATCAATATAAAGTGAAAGGACAAATCCACTAAGAAATTGCCCCTCTTTTCTTTTTCATTGAAAATATCATTTCAAGGAATCCTTCATGATAAGGTATGAAGAGACCTTCTTTTTTCATCTGTAGAATTTCAGACAAAGAAGCCCATCGATAAGCCTGCACTTCTTCTTTCTGAACATGAAATTCCCTCTGCTCTGATTCAATCAGATACCAGTCTGAAAACCAGTCTTTTCCATGAACTGTAAAATAAACCTGTTCCTGATTAAAATCATGGAAAAGTCCTGTTTCCTCATAAGTTTCACGTTGTGCAGCTTGAGCACTTGTTTCATTCAACAAGGCGCTTCCTGCAGCACTGACATCCCAATATGATGGCCAGACTTCACGATCATCTGTTCTTTGACATATCAGCATCTTACCCTCTGAATTAAACACACAGACATGCACAACAAGATGATACATGCCATTGGGGATCTTTTGACCTCTGACATGGACATCAGGGAGCAGATTTCGATGTTTATCGTAAAGATTCCACTGTTCCACAAGTCAACTCCTTATATCGAAAACATGTTGTGTGATGATCATTAACGATTCCGACTGCCTGAAGAAAAGAATAAATCGTGACAGAGCCAACATAGCTCATCCCGCGTTTCTTCAAGTCTTTTGAAATGCGATCAGACAGTTCACTGGTTGTCTTGATGCCATCATCATGATTCACAATGATCTGATGGTCTGTAAAAGACCAGAAATATTCAACCAGTGAACCAAATTCATTGCGTATTTCCAGGATTATTCCAGCATTTTTTATCGCCGCTTTGATTTTATGGCGGCAACGGATAATCCCAGGATCATTTCTCAATGATTCAAATTTGACTTCATCATACTTTGAAATAATTTCAGGATCAAAATCATCAAAAGCTTTTCTGAAATTTTCACGTTTCTTTAAAATTGTAATCCAGGAAAGTCCAGCCTGAAAGGTTTCCAGAAAAAACATTTCACACATTTTATGTTCACCGTAAACAGGTACACCCCATTCAGTATCATGATAGTGAACATAGACATCATCATATTCTGGCACCCAATGACAACGCTTCATTAAAGTTCTCCTTCAAATAAAGTTCCATTAAAATTGATTTTTAAATGTTCATAAGCTTTTGGTGTCGCAACACGGCCACGAGGTGTACGGTTGACAAAACCAATCTGAATCAGATATGGTTCATAGACATCTTCCAATGTCGTTGCTTCTTCAGAAATGGCGCTTGCCAAAGATTCAAGACCAACAGGTCCACCTTTGAAACGCTCAATAATACCACGAAGATAACGAAGATCGACTTCATCCAGACCCAGACCATCTACTTTTAATGCATCCAGTGCATGTTTTGTAACACTAAGATCCAGGTGTCCATCATTGTAAACCTGGGCAAAATCTCGTACTCTGCGGAGCAGTCGATTGGCAATACGAGGAGTTCCGCGAGAACGAATCGCAATTTCTCTTACTGCATCTTTTTCAGCTACAACATTGAACACTTTAGACGATCGGGAAACGATATCCATCAGCTGTTTTTCAGTGTAATATTCAAGTTTTGATACTATCCCAAAACGATCACGCAAAGGTGCAGTCAAATCTCCAGCACGTGTTGTTGCACCGACAAGAGTAAATGGAGGCAGATCAAGACGAATTGTACGAGCTGCAGCGCCGCTTTCCTTGCCAATGACAACATCAATATAAAAGTCTTCCATCGCAGAATACAGTACTTCTTCAACCTGTTTAGGTACACGATGAATTTCATCAATAAACAGTACATCTCCAGCTTCCAGTGTTGTCAGAATTGCCGCAAGATCGCCGCTACGCTCAATGGCAGGTCCGCTTAACGTACGGATATTTCCATTCATCTCATTGGCAATGATGCATGCCAGTGTTGTTTTTCCAAGTCCTGGAGGGCCATACAGAAGTACATGGTCCAATGCTTCATTGCGTCCTTTGGCAGCCTTAATAAAGACTTTCAAGTTGTTTTTAAGATCATCCTGACCAACATACTCGCTTAAAGTCTGGGGTCTTAAACTTAATTCTTCTTCATTTTCAAAAAGTTCATTCGACATGATTCTTTCCATGTTTATCTCCCGCTTTGAAGCATGTGCTTCAATCCCATCTTGACATATTCATCCACTGTTTTACCAGGATTTGCGGCATACAGCTTTTCTACTCCTGTCAGCTCATTTCCTTTGTACCCCAGCGCTTTTAATGCATCCAAAGCATCTTTCACTTCAGCTGAAACAGAAGCCTTTGGCGTACTGGAAACCTGTACCAGCTTGCCTTTAAGATCCAATACAATCTGTGATGCAGTCTTTGCACCAATACCCGGAAGACTCTTGATCAAGGCAACATCCCCTGTTTCAATCGCATCCAGAATACGTTCCATGCTCATGGCAGAAAACATATTCATTGCAGTTTTCGGACCTAATCCTTTTACTGAAATCAGCTTAATAAACAAATCCTTTTCAGCTGCACTTAAAAAACCATACAATGTATTCTCATCTTCACGAATGTGCTGATAGGTAAACATCTGCACTTCTTCATTCAGTTTCACTTTATCTGGTCTTGAAAAATGAATCTGATATCCGATGCCATATGCTTCAACAATCACATAATCCAATTGTACATAAGCTACTTTCCCTTTAATATACGCTATCATAAAATCACCATCTCTATTTTACCACAAGAAAAGGCAAATCCAAAAAAGATTTGCCTTTAACTTGAATTTTATTCTTCTTCCATGAATTCAAACACATAGTCTTTGATCTGAATGAGATCTCCGT
>JAZRUQ010000185.1:0-8782 GCA_045652605.1 Erysipelotrichaceae bacterium | reverse complement strand
CTTCACAACTGCTTCCAGAACCAGACGTACACGAACACGACGTTCTGCATCGCCCTTCATCTGTTCAACCAGGTCTTCCATCTTCATACCAGTCATCTGCATGTACTGAGTCAAAGAGAAGCCCTGCTGCTGCATACGCTGATCCTGTTCACTGATCATGTCTTTAGCTTCCTGTTCAATCATCACTTCAGGAATATCAACTTCAGCATTGTCAACCAATGCATTGATCAGAGCATCCAGTGCTTCATTTTCATTTGCCTGTTTCTTAGCTTCAGCAATCTTTTCAGATACTGACTTTTTCAGATCTTCCAGTGTATCTACACCGTCCATGTTAACATCCTTAGCCAGTTCATCATCCAGAGCAGGCAGAACTTTTGCCTTAACTTCCTTCACTGTAACTGTGAATACAACAGCCTGACCAGCCAGATCAGCTGCGCCATAGTTTTCAGGGAATGTTACGTTCAGATCTTTAGTTTCACCAGTTGTCATACCACATACCTGTTCTTCAAAACCAGGGATGAATGAATGAGAACCGATAACCAGTGGATAGTTTTCTCCCTTACCACCTTCAAATGCAACACCATCTTTGAAACCTTCAAAGTCGATGACTGCAGTATCGCCTTCTTCAACTGCGCCTTCTTTAACCTGCAGTTCAGCGAAGTTTTCCTGAATCTTTGCCAGTTCAGCATTGATTTCATCTTCAGTTACTTCAACTTCCTTCACTTCATAAGCCAGACCCTTGTACTGTCCCAGCTTAGCTTCAGGCTTAACTGTGCACTTGAAAGTATAATCAACCTTATCTTCATTGATATCGTTGATTTCCAGAGTTGGACGATCAACCAGCCACAGATTGTGTTCTTCAACAGCAGCCATCAGGCAGTTGTTAGCTTCCATTTCAGCAGCTTCTACCAGAATGCCCTGAACAGGAATCATTTTTTCTACCATTCTCTTAGGTGCTTTACCTTTTCTGAAACCTTCGACCTGCACATTTTTAGCCAGTTTATCGAAAGCTTTCTTCTGAGCAGCCTTCCAAGCGTCGCCTTCCAGGACAACGTTCAGATCGCCACAAGATTTTTCTTTTAACGTCCAAGTTGACATTGTATATTCCTCCTAATTATTCAGCCTAATTATTATATCAAAAAAAACTATAGAATCAAACAAAACAGCTTTTCAACACGCATCTTTTTACATTATCAGGGTATTGTGAGGCGATTTTACGATAAGATGTCCCATCATCAAGCGAAAGTGAAACATGTTCTACGATACTTAAAGCTAATGAAAGAGCCTCAAGTTCATCATATGCCATTGGTAGCATCAGAAAACACTCCTGAATCAAAATCTGCTGACACATTGCACATAATGCAGGATTTTCATTTACGAACCACTCATCAATCAAACTCAACGCTGCAGTATAACCATCCGTTTCATGAGGTCTTTCCTGATAAAGTGGAATAAAAGTCATGTTCATGCCATCCACTTCAATTTCAAACTCTTCATTGATCTGCTGTTCAATCAGAATATCAATCATCAATGCCTGAATTTTAGGATCTGGCTTTAAATCAAAGAAAGCCTGAATAATATCCAGATAGCTGCGACAGCTATACTGTGCAAGACTTTGCACCGCCATAAGCTGAATCTGCGGATCTTCTGATAAAAGCGAAGCTTCAATTTCAGATGGAAGAACTCCATTGAATCCCTGCTTTGACATCAGACCATGCAGCTGTCTTTCCAGTTCAATGAACTGTTTTTCCGCAAAAGATGGAATATAGGGCATCGACAATTCTTCCTTTAAAAGATGTTCTGCTTCTTTATATTCCTCCTGCTTAATCAGAGACTTTATCTGCTGTATGCATTCTTCATAATAATTCTGTTCCATATCAATTCTCCTTCACACTGATCTGGGCAACGCAGATAGCCACAAAAATAAGACCACACCCAAACAGTTCATAAATACTTAACGTCTGATTCAAGACAATCCATCCTGCCAAAACTGAAAACACAGATTCAAGCGACATAATCAAAGATGCCTGCGTTACACGTGTATGCTTCTGTCCAACAATCTGAAGCGTATAACCAACAGCGCTGGATAAAACACCTGCATACGCAATTGGAATCCATGCTGCAGAAATATCTGATAAATGAGGTTGTTCAAACAGAAACATCAGTACCAGATTCACTGTTCCTGCAACCAGAAACTGAACCATGGACATACGCAAACCACTGGTATAGGGTGAAAAACGATCAATCACCAGAATATGAACTGCAAAAACAATTGCTGAACAAATCAGAACAACATCACCATATGCCAGTGAAAACGATTCTTTCATGCATAGATAATAAAACCCGACCAAAGCAATCAGAACACCAATCTTCTCAAATTTTGAAGCTGTACGATGTACAAATGTACCCAAAATCGGCACAAACAAGATATATAAAGCTGTTAGAAAACCACTCTTACCTGCAGATGTACTGACCAAACCCACCTGTTGCAGTGTCATAGCAACAGATAAACATAAACCACACAAAAACCCGCCCTTAATCCAGAGCTTGTCTTGTCTGTTTCTATCCATGACAAAAATCACTGGAAGCAACGCAAACGCCCCCAGAAAACTTCGACATGCCGTGAATGTGAAGGGTCCCACATAATCCATGCCTGCACTTTGTGCTGCAAAAGCAAATCCCCAAATAAGCGATGCCAAAAGCAGCATCAATGGTCCTTTTATATTTCCAATTAACTTCATGTGCACTATTATAACACAAAGGAAGCTGAAGTTTCAGCTTCCTTATTTCATTTCTAAAGTGAATACAATGCATTGAAAAGAAAAATGTACATTAAAAAAATCGCTCAAATCAGGCATAACCTTTCATTGAGCGATATCATATCTAGATGGCGTCCCCGGAAGGATTCGAACCTTCGACCGCACGCTTAGAAGGCGTGTGCTCTATCCAGCTGAGCTACGAGGACATCATGCTTAAAGAGTATATCAGACAACCTCTACTTTTGCAAGCACTTTTCAAGAATTTCTACTTTACCAGATACTTTTTTTATAACATTCCTGATTTAGACATTCAGGAAGCATTGAATTGTAAACACCTGCTGACTTTAAATGATGTCTTCCCGCCTCATCATAACGCAATACGTTTAACTTACCTTCTTCGATTACAAAAACAGTTACACTGGTACTTTGGTCCACTGCAGATTCTGAAGTACTGTAGCCAGACAGATAACCTGCATTCATATAGGTAAAGTTCAGCTCTTTTTCAACAGGTTCTGCCTGTGGTTGTCCATATTCTGCCACATGCAGCAGATCACCCTTCTGCAAATAAACGCTAGAACCGCCTAAATAATCATCGTATCCATTGGAATGATTATGACCATAAAGATACACAATATTTAGCCCTTGTTTTGCAGCCTCATTCATCACATCAAAAATCAGTTCGGCATATTGTGCATCAGAATCATAATAAGTGCGCATTGAATAATGCAATGGCAAATGAGATGCAACAAAAACGAATCGAGTGTCATGAGTCTCAATTTTGTGTTGAAGATAATTTGCCAATGTCTCTGCAGTTTTAGCAATCGCATTATCGCTTTCCGCACAAAAAGGCATCATCGATTCATGAAGCAGGAAAATACTATACTGCTCATCTTCAATCACAAATTCATCAAACAACGTAGTATCATCATGATTTCCCTGCACAAATACAAGTTTTTCTGATGAAACCGTATCAGAAACAAGATCTTTCATCAGCTGCATTGATTCTGATGTGTTGTGATTATCGTAAACATAATCTCCACAGAAAACCAAACGATCAATCTCATATCCTGAAGATGCAACACGTTGTATCAGTTTCTTTAATGTGTTATCTGCGTACGAAGAAATCTGATTCTGTTGAAAATCAGATCCTGCAACCAGAACAACACGCTCACGCTTATCTATGCTGCAGCCAAAAACAAGTCCACAAAGACACATGATAAGCAAAGTTTTTAAAATGGAATTCATCTTCATAATTGCTCCAAAAAAGAAAATCGCAGAAATCTGCGATTAATAAAAGCTAAAAAGCGGCAAATCACTTTCAATGTCATGACGAAACACTCGAACTTCATGTTCGTCAATTTCAACTGTTGCATAAGATGGACAAGATCCGTCACGATTATGTGACAAAGAACCAGGATTAATAAAGCGGATTCCATCGACAATGCGATCAGAGAAAACGTGTGTATGGCCATAGAAAACCATATTGCAGCGCTCACTCTTCGCTTTTTCTACAAGACGATCAATACTGAACATTGTAGCATAACGATGACCGTGAATCAGAAGAATTCGATGACGCGGTGTATTAATCACAATTGAATTAGGTACGTTTGCATAATCATTGTTTCCGCAAACCACAGAAAACTGCTGCAGATACCCTAATGGAATTTCAAAGTCACCACAATGAAAATAACCATCCGCATTCTGATGAGCATTCAATACTTCCTGAATCGGTTCAATGCGTCCATGATTATCGCTTACAACTACAAATTTCAACACGTTTATCACCGTTGTCATTATACACAACTTTCTATGAATCGGAAAGATGTATTTCATTGAGAACTAATTCATCAAGATTGATTTCATCTACAACCACATCACTTACAACAATTTGCACTTCTGCTGCATCTGTATATCGATTCAGTGAATGAAGAATAGGCAGCACATCTTGTATCATCAGTTCATGATTCTTTAAGCATTCTGAACTTAAAATCAATTGATATGGATTCCCTTCTTCAATTTTGACAGACTGAAAATTTACATTATCAAATTGAACTGAAACATTCATTGAATAGTAATTTTCAATAACACTGACTGCATCTGCACTTTTCGCAAAAATCATGACTGGTACAAGCAGGTTTCTATCATTCAACTCTATTGTCTGATACATCTCATACAGATATCCTTTTGTATAATCATGTTCAATAAAACGAATCGGATTCAGATAATTCTGTATATGGAAATCTTTCATCTCTTGATTCTCTACTTTAATTTCAACATTCTCATATTTCTGTAGAAGTACACTTAAAGCCTGTTCAACCTGAACTTTTTTCCCTGGTACAAACTCAAGCAGTTCTTTAGAAAAATCAACAATACAATGATCCGTACAGTCCACTGATAATACTTGTACATGTAGAGGTAAGACCGACTGAAATTCACCATGAGAATGACTCATCAATTCCAATGCACTGTTCAGACACCCTATTTCATCTCTGCAGTCACTTTGTACAGTAAGTGGAATCAGATGATTCTGTCCATCCTTTAATACAATCTGCAAGGGTACGGTTTCATGAGTTAAAACAACGGGAACACTTTCTTCCTGGACAAAATTGTTGAAATACATCAAAACTGCAGACACACCAAACACACATGTAGCGATCAATTTCATGTTCTTCATTCTATCACCTGATTCAATGTATGAGAAATAAAAAAAGATAGAACTAAAGTTCCACCTTTGAAGAAGTAATACTCATTTGAAATAAGCATTTGCATTGACTATCAAACACAGATGCATCTGCAGTTGTAGAATAGGAAACATCTCCAGTTCCTTCGGAAGCTAAGTTAAGTATCATCTGATTCGAATCATAAGCAGGACAGCCCAGAATCTGCTCAAAAGCATCTTTATAAACCGGAAAATGAGTACACCCTAAAATAACCGCATCCACCTGGCCAACATATGGATGAAGTTCATGTTTCAGTTTTTCAATTACAATTTCCTTATCCGTCAAGTTTTCAATATCACTGCATAAATCAGGCAATGCCAATGAATCAATAATCATTGATGGATAAAGCTGATGCAAAGTTTTTTCATAGACACCCGAGGCTATAGTAAACGGCGTAGCGCATACCAGTATCCTTTGTATCAGAGAGTCAGAAAGCTGCGCACAGGTTGGTTCTACAATTCGTTCAATGCGTATGCTTTGATCTAAATCCTCAGGATGAATACAGCTGATTGTATTGCAGGCAAACAAGATGGATTCAGCTCCCTGATTCTTTAGCCATTGAATATCCTGATTGACAATTCTCACCAGCTCTTTGTATGTCTTGTGACCAAACGGAGAATGAATCTGATCAGCCAGGAAAATAAAATCCTGTGCTGGATAACGCTGAATCAAATGCTTCATCATCAGCATTCCACCTAATCCAGAATCAAGCACCCCTATTTTACTCATAAGCTGCCTCAAATAAAGTTAACTGATTAAAATACAGATCCGCAGCCTTTTCATAACCAACGTAACGCCAATGCCAAGGTCTTGCCTGTTTCTGCGTTACATTTTCCTTTCCTTCAGGATACGTTTGGATAAAACCAAAACGATGAGCATTTTCCATCAGCCATTGATATTGCGCAGTTTCATCAAACTGACTTTGTTCAACATCTTTCAACGCAAAGTCAAGTGCTGTCCCTAGCTGATGTTCACTGTGGCCTGGTGCATCAACTTCAAGTGCACCTTCAGAATTTTCATAAAGTGCTACCAGTTGATCATAAGTCAGATAACCTGCCTGAACCATCAATCCACCGCATGTCTTACCATTATCAAGTTCTGATTCAATCGCAATGCACATTGCTTTTACAGGTTCTACAAGCACATCTGATACAATAACAGGATCGGATGTTGTCGAAGGCAAAGAAGCAATTGCAATCGCATTATATAAAATTCTGGAAGAAAGTGTATGCTGATCATCAACCAGTGCATTCAAATCGCTTGGATTTTCAACCAGTACAGACGATGAAAGGTAAGTATCCCCATTCTTAAGATAACGAACCACAGAATCAAAATCATAATTCAATAAATAATGAATCAGCTGATCCATCGTCATCTTTTCACGAGCCAATTCAACAATATAGACAATATTCTCATTATCCAGATACCAGATTGAATCTCTTACCTGCTGGTAAAAAGAAATATGATAAATAGAAAAACCTGGAACTCCAAGAAACTGAATAAACTCGCTTGGTGCTATTGAATATTCAATAATATAGGAAATTTCTTCATCTGATAAATATTCATCAATCAAAGCACGAGCCTGTGGGTCCTGATAAGGATAACGGGAAAGACGATCATACTGAAGATTCATAATTCCTATACAAAATACTGCCAGCAGAACTACACTGCTCACAAAAAGGAAACGTTTGGTTTTCATCATAACCACCTCTTTGTTAGTATAGCATAGATTGCTTCTATCAGAAACAAGAAAGTCCCGTTGCCGGGACTTACAATTCAATTTCTTTGCAGCGAATCAGTTCCAGAAGTGCTTGAGATCGACTCTTCACATCCAATTTCAAGATTACATTGGATATATGATTGCGTACTGTCTTGTCACTGATGCCTAGCATATGGGCAATTTCCTGAGTACTCATGCCATCCACCAAAGCTGCAAATATTTCAGATTCTCTGTGTGTCAGTATTTTTCTCATCTTTCGCATCCTTTCATAAACTACTTTATTGTATGAAGGAATCGATAGGTTGTTACTGATGCAAAGTTTTTACAATTTCCTGAGCAACAGTAACAGGCACAACCTCACTAAGCTGTTCTACTGTTGCTTCACAGAGTCTCTTGAAACTCTTAAAGTGCTTTAAAAGTTCTTTTTTACGTTTTGGACCTACACCTTCTATTTCATCAAGAATGGAAGTCGTCATGGCCTTATCACGGAGCTGTTTATGATAACTGATCGCAAAACGATGTACTTCATCCTGAATCTGTGTTAGTAAAAAGAAACAATCTGAACGACGATCCAGTTCAATCAGTTCCCCATACTGAGAAAGCAGATTAGCTGTATTATGTGAATCATCTTTTATCAGACCGACAACAGGTATATCCAGATGAAGCATCTGTAAAATTTCAAGACAGGCATTCACTTGAGTAATACCGCCATCCATCACAATCAGATCAGGTTTTCGCAGATTTTCTTTCATGACTTTGAAGTAACGTCGATACAGCACTTCTTTCATGGAATCAACATCACTGTTGCCTGTAGACAGACGATATTTGCGATAATCACTCTTTTTAAAGCGATTGGACTCATAAACAATCATACCTGCAACCGTATAAGCTCCTGAAGTATGAGAAATATCAAAAACTTCAATACGGTCCAAATCAGGTAAATTCAATAAATGCTTTAATTGATCCATGGCTGTATCGTGGAAACTGGAACGCTGTTCCAACTGATCAAATTGACGCTGCAGCTGATTTTCTGCATTCACTTTGGCAAGGTCAACCAGATGTTTCATGCGTCCTTTAACAGGCTGCAGAACATTGCATTCAAGAATCTCACCAATCAGTTCAACATTGCATTCCAATGGCAGACACAATTGCTTAGGCTGTGGATTTTTAACATAATACTGCATAAGAAAAGAAATAAACGTACTTTCTGCATCATCCACTAAAGGTTCAATCACAAAGTCTCGTTCCAGTACTTTTCCACCACGTACAAACAGACCAAATATGGAGATATAGCCATTGATAACGACATAATTGAAATAATCTGAATCAATGCGGTCATCCTTTTCCATGCTTTGACGGTCTGTGATGTGTTCAATGGATTGAATCAGCTGATGCTTTTCCTGTGCTTTTTCAAATTCCAGTTTTTCTGCAGCTTCAGCCATCTCTTTTTTTAGCTGAACAAGCAGATCTTTGACATCACCACTTAAAAAGCGAATGACATCATTGCGTAGCTGTTTATAGGTTTCTTCCGGCAAATCAAACTCACAAGGGCCAAGACATTGACCAATGTGATAATACAGACA
>JAZRUQ010000184.1:0-7487 GCA_045652605.1 Erysipelotrichaceae bacterium | reverse complement strand
CTCTGTCATCAAGCACAACCGCTGCCTGCTGAGCTGCCAGAACAATGTTTGAGTTGTTTGGCAGAATCAGAATGTGCTTAGCATTCAGCTTGTTGATTGCTGCAACAAAATCTTCTGTTGATGGGTTCATTGTCTGACCACCTGAAATCACAACATCACAACGATATTCCTTAAACAGATTTGTCAAACCTTCACCTGCAGCAACCGCAATCAATGCGTATTCCTTTGCAGGAGCTTCAGCTGGAGCAGCTGCTTCACTCTGCAGTGTGCTGTGCTGTTCCTGCATGTTTTCAATCTTCAGCTTTACAAATTCACCATAACGCTGAGCCAGATTCAATGCTTCTCCAGGAGTCAATGTATGGACATGAACCTTAACCAGTTCTTCATCCTGTACAACAACGATGGACTCACCAATCTGAGACAGTTTTCTCTTCAGTTTATCTTCAGTGAAAGCTCTCATGCCATGATCATTCAGACGCAGAATGAATTCTGTGCAGTAACCGAATTCCTCATTTTCAACATCCATTGCAGCAACAGATGCAGCACTGTCTGTTTCATGAGCTTCAATGACATTGCCCAGCAGCGCTGAATACATCCCTTCCAGGATAACAATCAGACCAGCACCGCCTGAGTCAACCACACCAACTTCCTTCAGTACAGGAAGCAGATCTGGTGTTGTATTCAATGATTCTTTAGCATATTCAATAAATGTCTTGAACCATTCTTCAACTTCCATTTCTTCTGGATTCACCAGGTGTTCAGCATAATAGCTTGATTCACGGATAACTGTCAGAATCGTTCCTTCAACTGGTTTCATAACTGCCTTATAAGCAACTTCTGAACCCTTTGAAAATGCTGCAGCAAGATCAGCTGCATTCAATGTTTCTTTCTTATCAATGGACTGATAAAGACCACGGAAAATCTGAGAAGTAATAACCCCTGAGTTTCCACGCGCACCCATCAAAAGTCCTTTTGACAGAGCTTTAGCGATGACTGGAATTTCGTCCGAGCACACCGCGAGTGCATCCTTGACACCGGAAGTAAATGTCATGGACATGTTTGTACCAGTATCGCCATCTGGTACTGGGAAAACGTTCAAAGCATCGATTTCTGCATGATGATTGCTCAGATTTGCAGCACCGCTTTGAAGCATCTGTTTAAATAACTGACCATTAATGTATTTCATAATGACACCAACTAGTCAACGACTTTAACACCCTGAACGTAAACATTAACCAGAACTTCATCCAGTTCCAATGTCTTTTCCAGAACGTATTTTACTTTCTTCTGCACTTCCATTACGACTTCAGAAATCTTTACTCCGAAGCTGATGATAATATATAGATCCAGTTCAAGTGCGTTTTCACCTTTGCGAACAACGACTCCTTTTGCAAAATTGTCTTTTTTCAAAAGTTCAGCAATGCCATCTTTGAAAACCTTCTGTGATGCCATACCGACAACACCATAGCACTCGCTGACAACACCGCCAGCCAGTGTCGCAATTGCCTCCTGGGAGATATTGATGTTTCCTAAACCTGTTACTCTCTCAATAGCCATAGATATTCCTCCTTATAGCCCAACTTATTATATAGAAACAGTTCGATGATTTCAAACTTTTTCCGTTTTTGTGAAATATTTTTCACCTAAAATAACCTTTATTCTTCGGTATTTTCCTGATTTTCAGCTTCCTGCTGCTGCAGTGCTTCCACCTCTTCAGGACATAATGATTTGTAGACATTTCGTGAATTTTCATCTGCATACAGACAGACACTTTTTTCACTCAAAGCTGAAGCAACGCCATTGTACTGATTAATGACATCAGCACTATAGAAACTCGCAAAGAATCGATTTCCATCTTTCATCACAAACTCCAGTCCATTTGAATCATAACTGTATTCATGACGATGAATTTCAGAAATGGACGCAATACGCTTCTGAGGTACTTTTTCAAAAGCCTTGGCAAAATCACTGATGTCCTCATTGAAACCAACAATCAATGGCACTTCTGCATACAGATATGCATACTGATTGGTTAACTCCATGGTTGTTCCATCCTGAAAAATCAATTCAGGGTAGGTTTTGTAACGATAACCAATAATGACTTTTTCAGTGATTTGAATATAGACTGTTCCATTGTTTCTGACCTTTACTTGAGCATCTTCAATCAAAGGATTGTTTTTCAGATGTTCTTCAGTCAAAGAATCAAACAGAAACAGATAACGTGACTGATCGCTGATTCCACTGATCTTCAGGACTTCTTCATCACTTAGAAAATATGTCCCTTCAATATCAAAACCTTTTACTTTGGAAGCTGGACTGAGCAGAAATCCCGCTGCAATCAGCACAAATCCGCAAAAGATGGCAAAGACAAACACTTTCATCTTATTGGTAAGAAAACGTGCTCTCAATGCATCAAAACGGTGTTTTTCAAATACTTTCTCAACTGTATCTGATTTCGTCTGTTTTATTTTGTCTGCCAATTGAACTTCTCCACTTCCATCTTCAATTCAACACCAAACTGCTCTTTCACTTTGTTTTGAATTTCGCTGACCAGCGCAATAAAATCGCTGGCTGTGGCATTGTCTTTGTTGACAATGAAATTGACATGTTTTTCAGATACCGCAGCTCCTCCAATCGATTTGCCACGATAGCCAATATCTTCAATGTACTGCCATGCAGCACGCTCATCCGGATTGCGGAATACACTTCCTGCACTTGGCATTTCAAGCGGCTGTGAGCTCATTCTGCGCTCTCTGCGCTGATCCATAAGGGAACGAATCTCATCTTCATTTCCCTGTTCAAGCTTCATCTTAACAGCCAATACGATCCATTCCGGATGCTTCTGAAAAATACTTGTTCGATATGCAAATTCACAATCCTTTACATCCATCCAGCAAAGCTGACCATCACGATAGACAAACACTTCCTGAAGTATGGAAGCCATGTTGCTTTTATAAGCACCGGCATTCATATACGTTACACCACCAACTGTACCTGGAATTCCGCTGGCAAATTCAAGACCACTGAGTGAATTTTTCATCGCGCTGTAAGCCAGCGCAATGATGGAACATCCAGCTTCTGCATAACAGATATCATGGTCAAAATAATATTCTGTAAACGTTCTGTCAAGACGAATCACAACACCATTGTAGTCATCATCTGAACACAACAGATTTGAACCTTTACCAATCAGTTTATAAGGTACATCAGCCTCTTTAATTTCTCTAATCACCTGTGTTAAGGCAAGTATATTTTTAGGATACACGACAATACGTGCATTTCCTCCAATACGCAATGTTGTCATCGTGCGCAAAGAAACATGTTCCTGCACCTGACCATACTGCTGTAATTCTTTCACTAATTTTTCCATGATACCCCCGTCAGTTCACATAACCACTGAATGATATCTTCGCTTGCGTTTGGAAATCCAAGTTTCTTGGTATTAAGCGCCATGGACTCTCTTTGCACTGCATTGTTCATGCAGTCATCAATCTTATCCACAATCACATCAACCGTAAGATCCTTTTCCTCAATCATGATGGATGCATTGATTTTTTCCAGAGCCTGAGCATTTTTTACCTGATGATTGTTTGGAACATATGGACTTGGAATCATGATGGATGGCATGCCCATTGCAGTAATTTCTGCAGCAGTTGTTGCTCCTCCACGAACCACACAAAGTGAGGCCTGAGCCATGACTTTAGCTCCATCAATATATGGAAGCACATGGATGTTGTCAACAGACGGACAATCTTTAATGAATTCATCATAATTCTTAGGACCTGTCACATAGACAATCTCATAAGGTCTGCCCTGAAGTTTCTTCAGAGCTTGTTTCATCACACCATTAACACTCTGTGAACCCAATGAACCCATGACAATAACGACCAGATCCTTGTCAGGATTTACCTGAATCGTTTTTAATACTTCAGGATCTTTCTGCACCTTCGCAGCAACACTTGCGCGAGGATTTCCCAAAATCTTTGTCTTTTCTACTGAAAACTCATTCAAGTTTTCGTTATAGCAGCCGACAACTGCATCGGCAAAACGCCCAAGAAAACGATTGGCTTTTCCTGCATAAGAATTCTGTTCATGAAGCATGATCTTCACATTCATTCTCTTAGCAGCTAAAACTACAGGAACACTCAGATAGTTCCCAAATCCAATCACTGCATCTGGTTTAAATTCCTTAATCAGATTGACACACTGACGATAAGCGTTCCCCATCGAAAGTACCATCTGAACTTTTTTAATTACACTTCCACTGACAGCTCCTAAATCAAGCCCTACAAAGCGATAACCGCATTTAGGAATCTCTGTTGATTCCATGCGTGTCTTTGATCCGACAAAGATGATTTCTGACTTGCTGTCTTTTTCTTTAATTGCATCCGCAAGCGCTGTGGCAGGATAAATATGTCCTCCCGTGCCGCCTGCTGCCATAATGATACGCACGTATATCACTCCTATCTTACATAGTATATCACATCTTGTTAAGAGTTTTAAGCTTCATCGTGATTATTCATGCCAATTATCAAACCAAATGACCCCATCAGCATAACCAAAGAACTTCCTCCATATGACAAAAACGGAAGTGTAATTCCTGTTACTGGAAAAAGACCAACAACAACACCCAGATTAATCAAAACCTGAATCATAAACAAAGCTGTGATTCCAATGACCACAAAACTGCTGAACTTATTTTTTAAGGACAAGGCAATCTTTACACAATCCAAAAGAATAAGAATGTATAAACTTAATATGCAAAGTGCTCCCAACCATCCCAATTCCTCACAGGCGATCGCAAAAATAAAATCTGTCTGTGGTTCAGGCAAATAGAAATGTTTCTGCATGGATTGATTTAAACCACGTCCTAAAAGACCACCTGGAGCAATTGCATAATAACTCTGTATTATCTGAAAACCGCTGCCCAAAGGATCTGACCAGGGATCAAGAAAACTTAAAATACGCTGCATTCGATAGGGTGCAGCCACAATCAAACCCGTCAATCCAACAGCACCTGCCAGTGCACACAACGCAAAATACCGAAATGGTGCACCTGCTGCAAGAATCATCACAACAATGCTGCAGACCATAACTAAACCAGAGCCAAAGTCAGGTTGAAACAGAATCATCAGAAATCCAGCACAGGGAATCACCATAAGACCAACAATATCAATCCATCCCGTTACTTTCTTTTTTCCTGTGATTAATGCTGCGGTCGAAAATATGGCAGCCAGTTTAAAGAATTCTGAAGGCTGTATCAGAAAGCTTCCTGCACCAAACCAGCTTCTGGATCCATTTCTTTGCACTCCTATTCCAGGTATCAGTACAATGCCAAGCGAGATAAAACACAACAAAAGAAATTTCAGATGATGTTCGTGTATTTTTTCTGATTTGATACGACATGTAAAACTCATCAGAAACATACCTGACACAAAAAATAAAGCTTGTCTTTTCACAAAATACAAAGCATCTCCATATTTGAATTCAGCCCACACATGTGAACTGGTCGCAATCAGAACCAGTCCTGTCAGAATCAAAACAATCAGTTTTATAGTCAGTGCACGTGATTTACGATTCAACATAAAAAAGGTTTCACCTCATTCACTTCAGTGTATGAGATAAAACCTTTCTTTATTTCTACTTTTTTATAAGGGTTTCGACAAGTACCCATGTTATCACAGGATTGACAAACAGCAGCATCGGCAAAGCCGCTGTAACAGAAACAAGTGTATTTGTCGTAAACATCTGGACTACAAAGCTCATCAGCACAAGTTCCACCAGAAACACAGCGATGTAGATGCCCATACAAGTCAGAAAATACGGAGCTAAACGATGTTTCATTAGAATCGAATCTTATTGTGAAGCACTTTGCCGATAATCTTCACATGTCCTGCATTAACTTCATCCACGCTGTACACCATAGGTTCATAGTCTGGATTTTCCGGCTGCAGAATCAGCTTGTCTCCTTTAAACAAAACACGTTTGCATGTTGCCTCCTCATCATTGATCAGGACAACCGCAATTTCATTATGTTCAATTGTTGACTGTTTTCTACAATATAGGATATCCCCTTCCATGATTCGTACATTGATCATGGAATCACCCACAACATTCAAATAAAAATATTCACCATGACCACTTTCATAGTCAGATACATATTCCCAACCCTGAATATTTTCAGCTGCCAGAATTCCTGGACCAGTTCGCACTGTACCGACTACAGGAACCTGACGATAATGAGACAGAATGCTTGAAAGATCACTGTACACCAGCATTTCCAAAGAAACACCAAAATACTCTGCAATCTGAGAAACAACCGGCAGACTTGGATAAGATGTACCATCTTCCCACTTCTGTACTGTTGTAAAAGATTTGTACCCCAGCTCATCTGCAAACTCATTCTGTGATACACCTTTTATTTTTCTTAAAAAACGTACATTTTCCTTAAAATACATATTTTCCATTGAGCATCATTCCTTTGCCTCATTATACTTGAATTTCATTCAATTGAAAAGATTAAATTGTAACACCCTTTACAACACGGTTCACTTACCTCGTCGAAGACGAATTTTCTGAACCGATGAAAGACTCAATGATTTCCTGGTTTATCCAGCTCATCCAGATGGGCAGAAACAACAATTCCTTCATTTTTTCATCCATTTAAAACAAGCAGTATGTTTTACAGCCGGGTTTGTTATATCTTCAAGTCTTGTCTCAATCAATCAAAGAAAGCTGTACTCTTTTTCTTTCTTTATCAATTTTATGAACTTTCACTTTCAGTAAATCACCTACTGAAACAAGATCACTTGGATGAACATTCTTTTCTTTTGTCATTTTTGAGATATGAACCAGACCATCATCATGCAGACCAATATCGACAAAAGCACCAAAGTCCACAACATTGCGCACAACGCCTTCCAGTTCTTCTCCCTCTTTCAGATCTTCCAGTTCAAGGATATCACTTCTTAAAAGTGGACCATCATATTTTTCACGGTAGTCTCTAAGTGGAGCTTTCAAGGCAGATAGAATATCTTCAAGTGTATATTCATCAAGACCAAGTTCAACAGCCAGATCAGTCACATTCAGCTGTGTCAAGGCTTCATTTAAAGCTTTAGAACCTAATGGATAATTGCCCGCAAGTTTAAGAATCTGCTTGGCTTTCTTGTAGCTTTCAGGATGAATGGATGTCCCATCCAGTTCTTCTGTACCAAAGCGAATACGCAGAAAACCAGAGGACTGTTCAAATGCCTTAGGTCCAAGTTTCTTGACGGTTTTCAATTGACCACGATGTTCAAATCGACCATTTTCATTGCGCCATTTCACAATCTCTTCTGCAATAGATTTATTCAAACCTGAAATATGCATCAAAAGTTCCTTTGAAGCTGTATTCACATCAACCCCGACACGATTGACACTCTTTTCAATCGCAAAATCAAGACGTTCCTGAAGCTGTTTCTGAGGCAAATCATGCTGATACTGACCAA
>JAZRUQ010000183.1:0-5460 GCA_045652605.1 Erysipelotrichaceae bacterium | reverse complement strand
TTCAGGATAGTTGGCTTTAGGATTTTATCTTTTTCAAGATCTGTCCTAGCTGTATTTCTTGGTGTTTCCCAAGCAGCTTCGTTATATTAACAACATCCAATACACTTGTCAACAACTTTTTTACATTTTTTGTAATTTTTTAATATTTTTTCATGTAATCGTTTTCATTTTGTTTTTTATGAATCATATTGTATTCATAAGTTGAAACCGATGATAGATAAATCAAATTCATTCCATGCAATCATCTCAAATACAATGAAAAAGTCCAGGATAATTCCTGGACCTTGTTCTGTTTATTGTTTATTTGTCTCTCTATTCTTCAGAATAAAGCTGAAGTTCATACAGCTTCTTGTATAGACCATCTTGCTTCAGAAGCTCCTGATGAGTTCCCTGCTCACGAATCTTTCCTTTGTGCATGACAATGATGTTGTCTGCATGCTGGATGGTACTTAAGCGATGGGCAACCATGATGGTTGTACGTCCCTCCATCAAAGTTTCAAGTGCTTTTTGAATCAGCTGTTCAGTTTCCGTATCAATGTTGGCAGTCGCTTCATCCATCACCAGAATCTTAGGATCAACAGCTAAAGTTCTGGCAAACGACAACAACTGACGCTGTCCTTGAGACAATGTTGAACCTCTTTCTGAAACTGGCTCATGATACTGGTTTGGCATCTGTTCAATGAAATGTGCTGCATTGACTTCTTTTGATGCACTTTTAATCTGTTCATCCGTAATTTCTTCATTCAATAGACGAATGTTGCTGGCAACATCACCTGTAAAGATAAATACATCCTGCTGAACCTGACCAATTGCTTTGCGAATTTCATGGATACTGAGTTCTTTCAAATCAACATCATCAATCAGAATCTGACCTTTCTGAATGTCATAATAACGTCCAATCAGATTCAGGATGGAACTTTTGCCTGCACCTGTTGCCCCAACAAAAGCAACTTTTTCACCTGGCTGAATCACAAAAGAGACATCACGAAGCACATAGTTGTCATCCTCATAGGCAAACCAGACATTCTTGAATTCAATCTTTCCTTTGACTTCATTCAGTTTTACTGGATTTTCAATTTCAGTAATGGTATTGATTTCATCCTGCACCACAAAGATTTTTTCCGCAGATGCAAACGCATTCTGCAAAGTAGAAAACTGTTCTGCCATGTCCTGAATTGGCTCAAAGAAATTGGAAATGTAGTTGATAAAAATATACAAAGTACCAACTGTCAATGTTGATTCAATTACACTTAATCCCCCACCAATCAAAACGATAGAAAGGGCAATCTGCGACAAAAAGTAAATCAAAGGTCTGAACACTGCAAAGATAAACAGCTGTTTCAGGTTGGCTTTATAAAGATCCATGGTCTTGCCTGAAAATTCTTCATATTTCATCTGTTCATTCGCAAAAATCTGAATCAGGCGCATACCTGAAATATTTTCAGATAAGAAGGTATTCAACTGTGAAATGCGTGTACGAATTGCTCGATGCACTTTACGTGACAGATTCTTAAAGACCACAATCGCTGCAGTAATCACAGGCACCATCACAAAGGACATCAACGCCAGTTTCACATTCATTGCCAGCATGACGACAGCCAGACCCATGATTTTTACTGTGCTTTTGAACAGTCTTGCTAAAATGCGGGAATACATTTCATTCAGTGATTCCACATCATTGGTAATTCGAGTCACAATCTGACCAACCGGATGTGTATCAAAGTATCTTAAAGGCAAGGAATGCACATGATGAAACAATTGTTCGCGTACAGTATAGATGATGTTCTGACCGGTCTGATTGAGTGTCATGGTCTGCACATAGGAACATACCAGCGAAACCATCAGAATTCCCATATACAAAAGACCAACTTTGACAATTCCCATAAAATCATGATGACGAAGTTCTTTCAAATCATCTTGACTTAAAACCTGACCAGATAAATTCAAACTGGTAATTTCTTCTGATGAAACAGGACCTTCTTCACTTAAACTGGACAAAGATGCACTTTGTTCAGAACTCAAATCTGTAAAGTAGACGTACTGTTCATCCACCATCATAATCTGTGCATAAGATGTACAGTTTTCTTCTCTTGATAATGACTGACCTTGGAATATCAGATTACTGTTTTCTACGATGCAGTAGGGTTCATTGTACCCTTCAATATAAATATCAATGGCATCGCCAATCAATACTGGTCGCACAAGTTCACAGGCAGTCACAACCAGAACCAGCACCAGACACAAAAGCATCTGTTTTTTATAAGGGATCATATAGGCTGCCAGACGGCCAAAGATACTGCCTTTGTATTCTGTATCGAGGGTATCTCTTACCATTTTAGCCATTGTTGACCACCTCTTCTTTCAGCATTTCTTCAAGGCGCTGTTTTTCCACCATTTCCGCAAAGCTTCCATTTAGCTCCATCAATTCATCAAAGGTACCATATTCTTTTACCCCGCCTTCATCCAGAAGCAGAATGTGATCTGCATTTCGGACCGTGGAAACACGATGGGCAATCATGATGGTTGTGCTGTTTTGTCTGCGGCGTTTCAGATTTGCAAGAATCTTGTCTTCTGTATCGGTATCCACTGCACTCAATGAATCATCCAGAATCAGTACGGAAGCTTCCTTCAGCAATGCACGCGCAATCGCACAGCGCTGTTTCTGTCCACCAGATAATGTTACACCACGCTCTCCTACAACAGTTTCATACTGTTCTGTAAAATCCATGATGTTTTCATGCACACAGGCATCTTTGGCAGCTTCCATAATTTCATCCATCGTTGCGTCATGTTTGCCAAAGGCAATGTTTCTGGCGATGGTATCAGAAAACAGCATGCTGTCCTGCGGTACATAGGCAATGCTTTCTCTAAGCACTTTCAACGGAACCTGCTTGATGTCATGGCCATTCAGTGTAATCTGACCTTCTTTGACATCATAAAGACGCAGAAGCAGATTCACCAGTGTTGTCTTTCCATCACCTGTGCGGCCTAAAATTGCCAATGTTTCACCAGGATGAATCGTTACATTGATATCATGCAGTGCATAAGGCAGATGTTCTGCATATTTGAAGGACAGATGTTCAATCTTGATTTCACCAGAAAGCTTTTCAATCTGATGATCTGCATTTTCATCGGTAATCTCAGGCACTTCATTCATCACATGATTGATTCGACCAATTGCAGCTCTTCCCTGCGAAAAGGAAGTAATCGCATCACCAAGGGCAATCATCGGCCACACCAGCATGCCCAGATACTGTGTAAAGGCAATAAACTTCCCTAATGTAATCTGACCCACAATTGCCAGATATCCACCATAAATGATGGTAATGACATAGGATGCACCAATCACAAATTCCAGCAGCGGGAAGATCCCAGCCATCAGTTTCACAACATCCATGTTGTGTTTCAGATTGTTTTTATTGATTTCTGAAAAAGCTTCATCCTGTCTTTTTTCCTGAACAAACGCCTTGATAACGCGTTCTGCAGAAATGCTTTCATTGACATGATCACTCATTTTCGCAAAAGCAGCCTGTTTTCTGGCGAAGCGTTTTTCAACCTCTTCCCCAAAATAATAACCGCCAATCGCAATCACACTCATTGGAATCAATGTTAAAAGCGTCAATTTCACATCCACCTGTGTCATCATTCTATACAAGGCAAGTGCAGTCATGACCACTGCATCAAAACTTGAAATAATGGCAGGACCAATCGCTACACGCAAAGCTTCCAGATCATTGGTAAAATGTGCCATCAGATCACCTGTCTTATGTGTATTAAAGTAATTCTGCGACAATTCTTCCAGCTTATTAAACAAATCATTGCGAATCAGACGTTCAATGTTGCGTGATGTCCCAAAAATAAAGAATCTCCAGAACACACGTCCCAACGCAATCAGACTCACAACAACAATCAATGACAATACCAGTTTCCATAAACCTTCTGCATTTAGCGTCATCAAGGACAGACCATCAATCAGATCACCTGTAATCTGAGGTACAGATAAATTCAGATAGTCCACCATTAAAAGCACGAGAAGACCTAAAACATAGTGAAACTTATATTTCCACAGGTACTTCCTCAACAATCCTTTTTGTTTCATGTTTCTCTCCATTTCAAAAGCCCTTTCGGGCTTGTTTTACCATCCTCTTGGAAGAAGAATGTGTTTTTCTACATAGTCGGCAAAGCCATCATCAGCACATGTCTTTTCAGTAATTTCATCAGCACACGCCTTTGTGTCATCTGACCCATTGAGAAGACATACACCCCATCCAGCTTCTTTCAGCAGTTCTCTGTCATTGGACATATCCCCAAAAGCCATTACAGACTCAATTGGAAGATTATGTCGCTGACAGAATGCAAGCATGGACACTGATTTGTTGATCCTGCGATCACAGAACTCAATCAGATTTGTCTGTGTTTTAAACGCATGATAATCAGGCGATGGATGCGCCGCAGTATACGCTTCTACTTCAGGCATCTGTTCCTCTTTCATACGGAACATGATTTTCGCATTTTCCTCTGACCAGAATTCAGAAACTTCTTTGACATATTGCACTTTAAGCTGATTTCTCAAAGAAGACTTCATAATATCTTCATCTTCTCTTAAACAAAGCATGACATCGTGATAATACATAAACGGATTCAGATCAAATGGAGCCATCAATTCAATGATTTCCTTAATCCATTCCTGCTTCAGCTTAAAATAATCACTTCTTTTCTGACAAAGACCATCCCATAATTCTCCGCCATTCATCCCAATAACGACATCAAACTGCCAGCCTAAATTCCATTGATCAGCCTGATGAATCAGCTGCTGATCCACTGAACGGCCTGATGCAATTCCAACCAGAACACCATGTTCATGAAGACGATTGAGTACATCTTTTGTACGAGCACTTAATGGTTGTCCTGTTACGATGAGTGTTCCATCAATATCGCACAAAACCAAACGCAAATCTTTCATAAAAACCTCGATTTTTTTGTTTATTATAACACAAAAAAGAGATCTCAATGAGACCTCTTAATCAGCACGATATAAATTTGTCGACAGATAGCGCTCTGCCCCATCAGGAAGCACAACCACAATCATCTTGTCTTCATATTCAGGCAAAGATGCCAGCTGAAGCGCGGCATAAAGTGCTGCACCACCAGAAATACCACAGAGGATACCCTCTTTTCTGCCAAGCAGACGAGCTGTTTCATATGCGTTTTCTTCTGAAACTGTCATGATTCGATCTAAAACTGACACATCCAGAATCTCAGGCACAAATCCTGCGCCAATTCCCTGAAGACCATGCGCTCCTGCTGTTCCTTTTGATAAAACAGGTGATTTTTCAGGTTCTACTGCAACGATTTCAATGCTCTTGTTTTTAGCTTTCAGATACTTTGCAGTCCCTGTAATCGTACCTCCTGTACCAGCTCCTGCCACAAAAACATCCACCTTGCCATCTGTATCCTCCC
>JAZRUQ010000182.1:0-2933 GCA_045652605.1 Erysipelotrichaceae bacterium | reverse complement strand
GGTGTACAGGGCAATGGTCAGGAAGAACTGATTAGAGCAATTACAGGACTGATTCCATTCCAGGAAGGTACTGTAAAAGTATGTGGCAAAGAAATTCAGAAACTGAGCATTATGCAGAAACGTAATGCTGGTATGTCTTATATTCCGGAAGACCGTATGATCGATGGATGTGCAGCTGATGCTTCCATTCAGGATAATATGATTTCAACTACATTCCAGAAAAAGACATTGAGTGGAAAGCTATTTTTGAAAGGGAAGGCTATCAAGAACACTTCTTTGGAATTAATTGAACGCTTTGCAGTTAAGACAAATTCTGAAAAAGAAAAGATTGGTGCTCTGTCTGGTGGTAACATTCAGAAAGTGGTTGTTGCCCGTGAATGGAGTACAGATCCTAAGCTGATGGTGGCAGAACAGCCAACACGTGGTATTGACGTTGGTTCTGCAAACTACATCCATAAAGAACTGATTGAAATGAGAAACCAGGGCAAGGGTATCCTGCTTGTCAGCGCTGACTTGAATGAAGTTATGGCACTCTCAGATCGTCTGATCGTTATGGAAGAAGGCAAAATTGTTGCTTATTTCGATTCACTGAAGGGTGTTACAGAAAACCAGCTGGGTCTTTACATGCTGGGTGTAGAACATCATAGTGAAGAAGAAATCAGGAGGGCATGTTATGAGTAAGATTCAACCTAAGAAGAAATTTAAATGGACAAATGAAGGACCTTTTGAATTCCTGCGAATCATGGCTTCTATCTTAACAGCCCTGGTTGTTACATTCATCGTACTGTGCTTTGTAACAAAGAGCTTTGCCATTGATATCTTTATTAATCTGTTGACTTATCCTTCAAGAAGCATGTTCTATTTTGGATATGTTCTTGTAAAGATGGTTCCTCTGTGCTTTGCGGGTCTTGCAACTTTGCTGTATTTCCGTACTGGTCTGTTTAACCTGAGTACTGAAGGTGTTTTCTATATCTCAGGTGTTGTAGCAACATGGTTTGCGATCAACCCAAACATCATGACTGGTAATGAAATCATCGATACAACAATCTGTCTGTTGGCAGCTGGTGTGTCCGGTGCATTGATTGCTTTGATTCCAGGTTTCTTAAAGGCAAAGCTGAATGCAGATGAAATGGTAATTTCATTGATGCTCAACAGTATCCTGTTTGGTATTGGTTATTATATCGTTATCAACTATCTGGCAATCAGTGGTATTACAGGTACTGCAAGTGCTGACTTTATCGATACTGCTCGTCTGACTAAACTGATTCCGAAGACTCAGGTTCATACTGGTCTGATTATCATGTTTGTTGCAGTTGCGGCAGTATATGTCCTGCTGTTTAAGACAAAGCTGGGATATTCTATTCGTATGACTGGTCTGAACAAGAGCTTTGCGAAGTACTCTGGTATGAGCGCATTTGGTCTGTTCATGACAGTTCATGTACTGGCTGGTTTCATTGGCGGTTTAGGTTCTGGTGTTGAATTGATGGGTCTTTATAAGAAGTTCTCATGGTCTCAGCTGCCAGGGCTTGGATTTACTGGTGCCCTGATGGCATCTATCGGTAAGAACCATCCAATTGGTGTATTGATTGCTGCATTTGGTATCAGCTACCTGCGTGCAGGTGCTCAGCTGCTGGCAAACTCTAACCCATATATTGATATCAGTATGATTTCAATCGTTGAAGTTATCCTGACACTCCTCATCTCTTCTCAGTACTTCCTGAGAAAGTGGAGAGGAAAACAGATGTTGAAGGAGGAACAGAAGAATGGCTAATATCATGGATTCTTTCTTGAGTGCATCATTCCTGTTCATCGTCATTCGTGTCGGTGTCCCTCTGTTGTATGCATCTATGTCTGCTTATGTTGCTTCAATTGCAGGTATTCCTAATATCGCGGTTGAAGGTATTATGATTTTCGGTGCATTGTTTGGAGTTTACTTCAGTGCAATGACTGGAAGTGCATGGCTGGGGCTGCTGGGAGTTATCCTGGTTGGTGTTGTCATGGCTTTACTGATGGCGTTCTTCACAATGAAGATGAAAGCTAGTCCAATCATGATTGGTATCGCGCTGAACTTGTTTGCGACTGACTTCTCTGTATGGCTGCTGATGATCTGGACTGGTTCAAAAGGAACAACTGCATCACTGCCTTCAAAGGTTCTGCCTACATGGCACATTCCTGTTATCAAGGACATCCCAATTCTTGGTGAAATTATCTCAGGTCATTATTTCCTGACTTATGTGTGCATCATTCTGGCAATCTTCATTTATATTCTGGTTTACAAGACACCATTTGGTCTTCGTATGAAGGCTTGTGGTCTGGATGAACATGCTGCTGAATCTGTTGGTATTAAAGTCAACAAGGTTCGTCTGATTGCGATTATCATGTCTGCTGTACTGGCTGCACTTGGTGGTGCTTATCTTTCAATGGGCTACATGTCAATCTTCTCAAGCAACATGACTGCATCTCGTGGATGGACTGGTATCGCTGCAAATGCAGTAGGTGGAGGAAACTTCCTGATTGTTGTTCTGACAACACTTGTGTTCTCTTTTGCACAGGGTATCGTAAACCGACTGGCACTGACTCAGCTGCCATCTGAACTGGTAAACATCATTCCTTATGTTTGCGTTATGTTCGCAATGATCTTCCTTTCTATCAAAGAATTGAAGAAAAACAAAGCTAATTAAGCCATTCAGATTGCGATGAGATGTCCCAGATGACAAAATTAACTATTTTTGAAACAATATCCCGAAATGAAAAGAAAATAAAACTTGAGTTGTCTGGGAGTTCAACAAGTATCTGAATAGGAAATGAAAGACAGGTTCATATGAGCCTGTCTTTTTCTTGTCTGCCTTATTTTAAGATGATAGAATGAAGTCATACATCAGGAGATTATGTTATGAAACAAAGAGTGATTGAAGTATTGGACCAGATGTCTG
>JAZRUQ010000181.1:0-8731 GCA_045652605.1 Erysipelotrichaceae bacterium | reverse complement strand
GATGGGGCTACTAAAAATCAAATTTTCTGGAAAATTACAATGCCTTTGTCAAAGCCGATTGTCATTTATACAGTGTTAACTTCATTTATTGCTCCATGGGTTGACTTTATCTTTGTCAGCGTAATCATGAAGGATAATTATCAGAACTATACGGTTGCTCTTGGGTTGTATCAGATGCTTGCGCGTGAAAACATCGATGCTTACTTCACTCGATTCTGTGCTGGTGCAGTACTGATTGCGATTCCAATTACACTCTTGTTCATTAAGATGCAGAAATACTATGTCAGTGGTATCACTGCCGGAGGAGCGAAGGGATAATGAAAAAGGCACTTGTGTGCCTCTTGCTTGCAGCCACTTTTTTAAGTGGCTGTCATGCTGATAAGGAGGCAGTTTCAAATGAAAACAGCTCCATTGTCTATCAGATTTTTCCATCTTCATTCTATGATAGTGATGGAAATGGAGTGGGTGATTTAAATGGCATCACTTCTAAACTGGATTATGTACAGTCTTTAGGTGCTGGTGCTATCTGGATGACACCACATACAGATGGTGCAAGTTATCATTTGTATGATGTGACGGATTATTTGAATGTTGATCCGCTTTTAGGGACAATGGAAGATTTTGAAAAACTGGAAGCAGAGGCTTCCAAGCGAAATATCGACATTTACATGGACTTGGTCATTAATCATACTTCTTCTCAACATCCATGGTTCATTGAGGCAAAAAAGAATGTCGTCAATGGAACATGTGATCAGGAAGGTTCAAAGTGTGACTGGTACAGGTTCTCTAAAGAGCCTGGAACTGGCTATTCTGCTTTAGGTGGAGGCTGGTATTACGAAGCGCTGTTCTGGTCGGAAATGCCTGATTTGAACCTGGAAAATCCAGAAGTTCGTGCAGAAATTCAGAAAGTTGTCGAATTCTGGATGGATAAAGGTGTAGATGGATTCCGACTGGATGCTGTATTGCATTACTGCGGTTCTAATGCATCAGCGAATAAAGAAGTCTTAAAGTGGTTGACTGATATCGTTTATGCCCAAAATGAAGATGCATTTGTGGTGGGTGAAGTCTGGTCGGATCAAGGAACAATCATGAATCATTACGGTTCAGGTATAACAAGTTTCTTCAATTTCCCTGCATCCAATACAGATGGACGCATTGTCGGCAACATTCGCAAACAGGCGGGTGCTGCAATGGCAAACTGGCTGGCTGAACACAATGCCAAAATCAAAGCTATTGATGAAAATGCAGTGGATTCAGTCTTCCTGTCCAATCATGACCAGGGCAGAAGCGGTGCATTCTTTGGTAACGATGCTCAAAAAACGCAATTGATGGTTTCGTCATTGATGTTTGCCCCTGGTAAAGTCTTTATGTACTATGGTGAAGAAATTGGCATGCTTGGCAGCGGAATTGATCAGAACAAGCGTTTAGGAATGCTTTGGCAGTCAGATTCCAAAGAGGGTATTCCATACAATCCATCAGGTGCTGATTATACCGCACAGCGTGATACATCGGTTGCCGTTCAGGAAAAGGATGAAGCTTCTTTGTTGAATTTTTATCGCAAGGCAGCATCTGTTCGAAACAAGAGTACATTGTATGAATTTGGAACTGTTGAAGCTGTTGATACTGGAAATGATGCGATTTATATGATGAAATTCAGTGATGATGTAAGTGCACTTTATGTCATTCACAATTACAGTGATACAGAACAGTCTGTGCAGATTGAAGGGCAGGTTGGAGATGCAGATCATCTTCAGTCCAATACATTGAAAGATGGTGTGTTGACCATGCTGCCATTCAGCACAAGTATTGTTTATTTAGAAGGGACTACACAATGAGAAAAGCAGGTTTATTGATCCCGGTTTCATCACTTCCGTCTCGTTTTGGGATTGGTGATTTTGGTCCAACAAGTTATGAACTGGTTGATCTGATTGAAGAATGTGGTTTTAAAATCTGGCAGATTCTGCCTTTGAATCCATTAGGGTTTGGGAATAGTCCATATCAGTCATATTCATCAAAGGCTATGGACGAAATTTATATTTCCCTGGAAATACTTGTCGAAGAAGGTCTATTGGATGAAGTGAAGGAGTATCGTGCTCGTGCAGGGAAAGTCGATTATGCAAAGGTGCGTGCGTTCAAGGAACCTTATTTGAGAAAGGCGTTCAAACGCTTTGTTGAAAATGAAGAATACAAAGAATTCATCACTCAGAAATGGGTGCGTGAATATGCAGTGTTTGCGGCTTTGAAAAAAGCCAATGACAGAAAGTGCTGGAATGAATGGAAAGCTGAACACAAGCAGTGGATCACAAATCAGATTGAACTGCCTGAATTGGAAGAAGAAATCCGCTATGGCATGTTTCTGCAGTACATGCTGGTTCATCAGTGGAAAAAGCTGAGAAAGTATGCCAACGACAAGGGTATTGAGACAATGGGAGATGTTCCGATTTATGTAGGAATTGACTCATTGGATGTCTGGTCTTATCAGAAGGGCTTTCTGCTGGATTCTGATGGCCGTCCTACCTTTATTGCGGGTGTTCCACCTGATGGTTTCTCTGCAGAAGGACAGCGCTGGGGAAATCCAATCTATGATTGGGATCAGCAGAAAAAGGATGGTTTTGAATTCTGGCTGGATCGCTTGTCTTACAATTCAACTTTATTTGATATTGTGCGTATTGATCATTTCCGTGCATTCGATACCTACTGGAAGATTCCTGCTGAATGTCCAACTGCCATTGATGGCCAGTGGATTGAAGCTCCGGGATATGACTTGTTTGATACACTGTATGCAGCTTATCCTGATATCAACATCATTGCAGAAGATCTGGGTGATTTAAGACCACAGGTGCTTGAACTGCGTGATCATTATCAGATGATGGGAATGCGTATTGTACAGCATTCTTTCAATCCTTATGGTGAAATGCCAATGGAACAGGAAAATCTATGTGCTTATACAGGAACCCATGACAATGAAAGTCTGAGAGTCTGGTACAGCCATTGCGGTGAAAACTACAAGCGTGCTATCCGTCGCTTCTTCAAGAAACACAATCTGAACAACCCTCTGATGTCAGAAAACATGATTCAGTACACTCTTGAAAGTATTTCACGTTTGGCGATCATTCCGATGGTGGACTTGCTGAATAAAAATGATTCATGCCGTATCAATTTCCCAGGTACAGTTGGTGATCCAAACTGGCAGTGGAAAATGAAGGATTATGAAGAGTTCAAGGCAAAGATGGCTTGGACTGCTGAAAGAATCAGAAAATCTAATCGATAAAAAAGAAACAGGAAGTCCTTGGACTTCCTGTTCTTTATTTATATGAGTCTTCGTAACGAATGGAAACAATCTGATGATCAATCAGAACTGGGTGACCTTTTTGTCCTGAAAGCAGTCGTTCCATTTCAGTAATCGCGCAGCTGGAAATATCATAGAAATCCTGTCGGCATGTCAGCATACCTCTGCCTGCATAGCGCATCAGCGTGATTCCATCAAAACCGCAGCATTTGCGGTAAATGTTCATTTTAATTAGAGCATTCATTGCCCCAATAGCCATCAAATCAGAGGCGCAGACAACAGCATCGACATCACTTCCATATCGCATTGTCAGATCATAAGCCATTTTTTCGCTGAATTCTGCAAATTGAACGTTAAGCTCAAAGCCCAGTTCTTTCTGAAGCTGCATGATACCCTGAATACGCATATCTGTAACATATCCGTTTCTCTTTCCGGCAAGATACAGAACTTTTCGAGTGTATTCTGGTTCAATGATAGATTTTGCCACATCATATTGACCTTTCTGGTGGTCAATCATGACACTGGATGTCTTTTCATTGACGATAGGCGCATCAATCACACAGATGTTAAAACGCTGCTGCTCAATCAGATCCAGCATTTTCTTGTCATCTTTATTTAATCCGTAAACGATAATTCCCGTGATGCCTTGTGATACCAGATAGCTGATGAGCTCCTGTGTATTCATGTCAGAGACCATCTGATTAAAGATGGTGACAAGTTCAAGCTGATTGACATTGGCCATCGAAAAAGCACCCTGCAGATACAGCATGTTGATTTCATCGACCGCCTGTTTCATATCATTGATGTAGATATACAGAGCAACTTTGTCTTTGTTTTTACTGGAAAGATGAGAAGCGGTCGAGTTGGGTACATAATTCAGTTCTTTAACAGCTCTAAGTACTTTAGTGCGGGTTTCTTCAGAAATATTGGTGTAGTTTTTCAGTACCTTTGATACAGTACTGATGGATACGCCTGCTTTTTCAGCAACTTGTTTGATGGTCGAAATCATTTGATCACCTTCTTATGTCTTTTATTATAAAGAGGAATCCGTTGGAATACCATGTTTTTTGTGATAAATTATATATGTTAAAAGGATTGTGGAAAGATGAAAGATTTGTTGAGAAGTTATCAGAACGCCTATGATTTTAAACTAAGACTGACAATCAACGGTCAGTCTGTTTTCAATGGGTTTGAAGGCTGTTCTCAATGTGAACTATCTTTTATGATTCAGCAGGACTCGCTGTTTCTTGAGTGCAATGCAGATCGAAAAGAAGTATTAAAAGGCATTCAGATTGCGTTGTCACATATTTATCAGAAAGAAGATCTTCTTTTGAAGCTGATTCAACATGAGGCAACTCAGGCGGACTATCAAAAATTTTCTTCTGAATGTTCATGTAAAAGTCATCGATTGATTCTGATACAAAGTCAAAGTGATCTGACAGAGGTCATGCAGCTGATGCATCATCTGTTTGAAAAGAATGTTCCGATGACAAAAGTTGAAAATTCACTGGTACTGGTGATTGAAGATGCTGAAAAGATCAGACTGCAGCTGTCTTCCATTAAAGATACACTGGAAGCAGAATTGTATGGTCGAGTAAAAATGATAAGTTCATCCAGAATAGATCATGTTGAACAGTTAGGAGAAGCCTATGAAGAAGTCCTTCATGCACAGAAACTGATGCAGCATTATGAGCCATCGCTGGATTTGATGGAAGCATCGGAATGCTGGATGATGGAACTGGTCGATCATCTGAATCAGCATCAGGCACAGCATTTGATTCATCAGCTGTCAAAGGACAGTGAACTGGATGATGAATTGACATCCACAGCCCTTTGTTTCCTGGAAAACAATTTAAGCATTTCAACAACTGCAAGAGCACTGTACATTCATCGCAACACCCTGATTTATCGTCTGGATAAAATCATGCAGCTGACAAATCTTGATTTAAGAGTCTTTGAAGATGCGATGAAATTCAAAGTTTTCATGACATTAAAGAAAAAGTAGCCAAAAGACAGGCTGCTTTTTTGTAAGGTCTGTCAATAGAGTGAACAAACATGAAATGATATAATAAACATGGAATTGAAAAGGGAGAATTTTTATGGCAACAATTCAATTGAAAAATGTATTTAAAAAGTATGAAAACGGATTTGAAGCAGTAAAGGATTTTAATCTGGAAATTGCAGACAAAGAGTTTATCATTTTTGTAGGTCCATCAGGATGCGGTAAATCAACGACATTGCGTATGATTGCAGGTCTGGAAGATATTACTTCAGGGGATCTGTTGATTGATGGTGCACGCATGAATGATGTGGAACCAAAAGACCGTGATATCGCGATGGTATTTCAGAACTATGCATTGTATCCACACATGACTGTAGCTGAAAACATGGCATTCGCACTGAAGCTGAAAAAGACTCCAAAAGATGAAATCAAGGCAAAAGTGGATGAAGCAGCTCGTATTTTGAATCTGGAAACTCTGCTGGATAGAAAACCTGCACAGTTGTCAGGTGGACAGAGACAGCGTGTTGCGATGGGACGTGCCATCGTACGTAATCCTAAGGTATTCCTCATGGATGAACCTCTGAGTAATCTGGATGCTAAATTGCGTGTTCAGATGAGAACAGAAATCTCTAAACTGCACCAGAGACTGGGTAACACAATCATCTATGTTACTCATGACCAGACTGAAGCGATGACTTTGGGTACTCGCATCGTCGTTATGAAAGATGGTATCATTCAGCAGTGTGATACACCAAAGAATCTGTACAATCATCCAGACAACATGTTTGTAGCAGGATTCATCGGTTCTCCACAGATGAACTTTGTGGAATGCGAAGTTCATGAAACTGCAGGTGAAGTTGTGCTGAAGTATTCAGGCAATACATTGAAAGTGCCTGCAGATCGTGCAGCTGCACTGAAAAAGGGTGGCTACATCAACAAGAAAGTCATTATGGGAATCCGTCCTGAAAACATTCATGACAAAGAACATTCATTGAAGGAATACAATGATGTACTGAAAGTTAATGTTTCAGTTTATGAACTTGTTGGATCAGAAGTATATCTGTACTTTGAAGTAGGCAATGCAAACATGATTGCCCGTGTTAATCCAAACACTTCTGCACGTGTTGGTTCAGATGTTGAACTGTATGTGGATGCGGAAGCAATTCATCTGTTTGACAGAGACACAGAAAAAGTCATTCGTTAATCAAAATTGCCAGTCATGCATTGACTGGCTTTTTGTTTTGTGTGTACACTATGTGTGGCAATGAAATGATATAGCAGTGCAGAAAAAGAAATGAGGATTAGAAAATGAAAGAAATCAAACTGGTCGTATGTGATATTGATGGAACATTAATTACAGATAAAAGAGAATTTACACCCAAGACAAAAGAAGTCATTGAACGATTGCACGCTCATGGCGTTCTGTTTGGAATTGCATCAGGACGTTCAGTTCATCTGATGTTGTCAAAGAATTCTAAGAAATGGGGATTTGATTGGGAGTTTGATGTCATTATTGGCATGAATGGGTCAGAACTTCAGGACAATGTGCAGAAGAAACGCTTTGATTATTATGCATTGAGTGAATCTTCGATTAAAGAGATTCTTGAAATGATGAGTCCACTGAACATGAATCCGTTTATTTATGATGAAATCGGTATGCTGTACATCAAAGATGATGAAACCGTGATTCCATCGGGTATTCGAAACAACATTCCGGCACGTGTTGCAGAAAATGTTTCTGAACTTTATGCAGCGCCAAACGCAAAAGTGATGTTCAGAATGACGGCAGATCGAATGGAGGGGGCGCTGGCACATGCGGCAGCACATCCATCGGATAAATATCAGGCTTTCAAGACACAGGCGACAATGCTGGAATTTGCGGATCCTCGTGTCAATAAATCGGTAGCGCTGATTGAATTCTGCAAGATGCATGATATTGATCTGAGTGAAGTTGTGGCTTTTGGTGATATGTCCAATGACAATGAAATGTTAAGTGCTGCAGGACTTGGTGTATGTCTGCTCAATGGTGCAGATGATACAAAGGCTTGTGCCGATGTCATCACAGAAAAGACAAATGATGAAGAAGGATTTGCAGACTATGTTGAAAAACATATTCTGATTCCTCGCGGTTGGTAAAAAGAAAGCAGAGAAAATTTTCTCTGCTTTTTACTTATTTCTGAATTTGCAGGTATCAGCATGTTCACAATCAAGAACGATGTCTTTCTGTGGGTTGACAATGCGTGCTGGAATACCGACTGCAGTAGCATTAGCTGGAACATCTTTCAGGACCACGGCATTGGCTCCGATTTTGGCATAGGATCCGACTGTGATGTTGCCCAATACTTTTGCGCCTGCTCCAATTTCTGCATAGGATTCAATGGTTGGATGACGTTTTTCATGTGTATTGGAAACTCCTCCCAGTGTCACTTGATGGAACATTTTGACATAATCACCGATAATCGCTGTTTCTCCAATGACGGTACCCATGCCATGATCAATAAACAGGCCTTTGCCGATTTGTGCACCTGGATGGATTTCAATCCCTGTTAGAAAGCGTCCGAATTGAGACAACATTCTGGCCAGGAATCTGAAACCGAGTTTGTGCAGTTTGTGGGCAATGCGATAGATAATCATCACATGAATGCTTGGGTAAAGAAGCAGAATTTCAAGTGAACTTCTGGATGCAGGATCACTGTTTTTGATGTGTTGAATTTGAGCTTGAATATCGTTGAACATATGAATCTCCTTTAAAAGAAAAGGGGCAGAATTTCTTCTGCCCCACTGATATCTGATTTCCTGATAACCTAAAAATCTGTCAGGACGGGACAGTGAAGTTTGATCTTGATTGTACAACACAACATTTTAACCATACAGTGTCCCTCTCTTTCTGTTTTTAGTTTATCTCTTTTGGAAAAAAATATCAACAAAAGTGCTTTCATTGACGGACAGTTTTGATAAATTTATAATGATAGCGAGGTGATCACAATGAGAATCTATGAATCAAGAGATCAGCTGGTGGGACATACTCCGCTTTTAAAGCTGAATCAAATCAAGAAAGAATTGAATCTGAAAGGAAATGTGCTGGTAAAACTGGAAATGATGAACCCTTCAGGTTCCATCAAAGACAGAGCAGCACTGCATATGCTGAACATGGCAGAAAACAAAGGTCTGGTCCATGCTGGAACTGTTGTCATTGAACCGACATCAGGAAACACAGGAATTGGTCTGGCTTCTGCCTGTGCTGTGCGAGGCTATCGCTGTGTGATTGTCATGCCGGATACCATGAGTGTGGAAAGACAGCTGCTGATGCAGGCTTATGGTGCAGACGTGGTACTGACGGATGGGAAGCTGGGAATGAACGGTGCGATCGCAAAGGCAGAAGAACTTGCGAAACAGTATCCAGACAGCTGGATTGCAGGACAGTTCATCAACTCTGACAA
>JAZRUQ010000180.1:0-3298 GCA_045652605.1 Erysipelotrichaceae bacterium | reverse complement strand
GCTGTATGAAACAGGATTTACAGGACCAATCAGACCAGACCATGGAAGAATGATCTGGGGAGAAGTGGCAATGCCAGGATATGGACTGTATGACAGAGCACTGGGTGCAACTTATTTGAATGGTCTGTGGGAAGCTATCGATAAATCTCACAAGAACCCTAATTTCTAATTGTGAAAATCCCCTGAAAATCAGGGGATTTTTGTTGATTTTATGTTGTATTTTGCTAGTGATACGAGTATAATATGCTC
The DNA here is from genome assembly GCA_045652605.1 of Erysipelotrichaceae bacterium. Lineage (GTDB taxonomy): Bacteria > Bacillota_I > Bacilli_A > Erysipelotrichales > Erysipelotrichaceae > RGIG1896. Next base: position 3,049 of record JAZRUQ010000180.1, on the reverse strand, counting down.
CGGTATTTTAACCGATAGGAGGAATAACCTATGGCATTTCAAAAGATTATTAACCTTGCAGTTATTGCACACGTTGATGCTGGTAAATCCACTCTGGTTGATGCATTCCTGTCTCAGTCTCATGTTTTCCGAGATAACGAAGAAATCGTGGACTGTGTTATGGATAGCAATGATCTGGAAAGAGAACGTGGTATCACCATCTATTCCAAAAACTGCTCAGTAAACTATAAAGATTATAAAATCAACATCGTTGATACACCAGGGCATGCTGACTTCTCAAGTGAAGTTGAACGTATCATCAAGACCGTCGATACAGTAATCCTCTTGGTTGACTCCAGTGAAGGACCAATGCCTCAGACTCGTTTTGTTTTGTCCAAGGCGCTGGAACAGGGACTGCGTCCAATTCTATTGATTAATAAGATTGACAAGAAGGATGCTCGTGTCGATGAAGTTATCGATCTGGTTTATGAACTGTTCCTTGATCTGAACGCAAATGATGAACAGTTGGACTTCCCAATCCTGTATGGTATTGCACGTGAAGGTATTGTGCGTGCTGATATGGCCGATACAAACACAGATATCACACCATTGTTTGAAACTATTCTGAATCATGTTGAAGCTTATCCTGATATGATGGAAGAACCTCTGCAGATGCAGGTTTCCGCACTGGCTTATGATGATTACATTGGTCGATTGGGAATTGGTCGTGTTTATCAGGGAGAAATCAAAGAAGGTACTGCTGTAACTGTATGCAACGAAAACGGTAAAGTAAAACAGTGCAAGATCAATCAGATTTTTGTCTATAAGGGACTCAGCCGTATTGCGGTGCCGAGTGCACAGTGCGGTGAAATTGTGATGATTTCCGGTATTGGTGATATTGAAATCGGAGATACAATCTGTAACCTTGGTCAGCCTATGCCAATGCCTCAGATTCAGATTGAAGAACCTACATTGTCGATGAATTTCATGGTTAACTCTTCACCATTTGCAGGCAAGACTGGTAAATATGTAACATCCCGCAACATTCGTGAGCGTCTGGAAAAAGAACTGGAAGTCAATGTTGGTCTGCGTGTTGAAGATACAGATTCAACAGATACATTCAAGGTATCAGGGCGTGGTGAACTTCATCTGTCGATTCTGATTGAAAACATGCGTCGTGAAGGATATGAAGTGGCTGTATCAAAGCCACAGGTTATCCTGCAGAAAATTGATGGTGAAATCTTTGAACCAGTAGAAGAAGTTGTATGTTCTGTACCAACTGAATACTCTGGTGCTGTTATTTCTAAACTGAACCTGAGAAAAGGGGTCATGGTGGATATGGCTGAAGAAGGAAGCTATACTCGCATTGAATACAAGGCACCGACTCGTGGTCTTTTGGGATATCGTTCAGAATTCATCAATGATACTCGTGGTGAGGGGACAATGGTTCGTCGTCTGGCTGGCTATGAACCATATAAGGGAGAAATTGCACAGCGTGCTAATGGTGCATTGATTTCAACAGAAACAGGTTCTGCTATGACGTATGCTCTGTGGAATATTCAGGAACGTGGTCAGCTGTTTATTACACCTCAGACTGATGTGTATGAAGGCATGATTATCGGTATGAGTGCACGTAACCTGGATATGGAAGTTAACCCAATCAAAAACAAGAAGATGACTGCTGTTCGTTCAACCGGTGCTGATGAAGCGATGAAACTGGTTCCTGCAAAGATTCTGTCTTTGGAAGAAGCGATTGAATTTATCAATGATGATGAAATCGTAGAATGCACACCAACTGATATCCGTATTCGCAAGCGTTATCTGACAAATCTTGAACGTCGCTACGCAATGCGTGCTGCTGGAAAAGAAGAATAAACTACAAGCTGAATTGTAAAATTCAGCTTTTTCTTTGTCGTATTCTGTGGGATAATATTTGTGAAAAAGTAAGGGGATGAAATTTATGTCAATGTTTCAACATGAGGCTAAACAGTTTAAGTTTGATGTTCTTCGTGAAGTTGCCAAGCGCTGCTACGATGGCAGACTGACTGAAAATACTCCAGATGAACTTGCCCATCTTTTAGTATCAAGCAATACTGATCGTTTTCGCTGCTGCATTTATAAAGAAAGAGAAGTGATTCGTGAAAGAACGAAAATCTCTTGTCTGAAAGATCCAAAGACAGGACAGCCTGTTTCCAATCCGCAACAGATTGTACGTGTGATTGAACCTGCCTGTGATGGATGCAGTATTCATAAAATCCGCATTACAGACAACTGCCGTAAATGTATGGCAAAATCATGCATGACTTCATGTAACTTCAACGCGATTTCCATGGGAAGTACCCGTGCAACCATTGACTACGACAAGTGCCGTGAATGTGGAGCATGTGCTAGAAACTGTCAATACAATGCGATTGTGGTGACTGAAAGACCATGTTCACAAAAATGTCCAGTGGACGCAATTCGCTGGGATGAATCGCATATTGCAGTGATTGATGAATCCAAATGCATTAACTGCGGCCAGTGTGAAAAGGCTTGTCCATTTGGAGCAATTGAGGATCTCAGCTGGATGGTTCCAGTGATTGAAGATATCAAAGCTGGCAAGAAAGTAGTTGCGATGTTTGCGCCATCCATTCAGGGGCAGTACGATGAAGCAACGATTCCACAGATTAAAGCCAGCATCAAGATGCTTGGTTTTGCCGATGCAGTGGAAGTTGCAGTGGGGGCCGATGCAGTAACAAACTACGAATTTGAAGAATTTGTAGAAAAACAGGCTCAGGGAATTAACTTGACTACATCATGTTGTCCGGCGTTCTTGAATATGGCTCGCATTCATTTTCCAAGTGTATATGAAAAAAATATGTCAACAACTGTATCACCAATGGTGGCACTTGCGCGTTATCTGAAGAAAAAAGATCCTGAACTGAAGGTTTGTTTTATTGGGCCATGTGTTGCCAAGAAACAGGAAGCTCAGATGCCAGGAACAGAAACAGATTATGTCCTTTCTTATCAGGAACTGGCTGCAATGCTGGTATCACAGCATATTTATCCAATGAATATTCAACCTGAAGAA
>JAZRUQ010000179.1:0-1500 GCA_045652605.1 Erysipelotrichaceae bacterium | reverse complement strand
ACACCGTTCTTAGCTGTGTAGATGTATTCTTTCATTTTTGGATCCCATCTGCGGGTCTGATGTCCGAAATGAACACCGTTTTCGAGCATTTTACGCATTGAAACAACTGACATAAATTTATTCCTCTCTTTCCGTTGTTTTCCTCCACGACTTCTAACACAATAACTCTATTGAAGAGCACGGAATTGTGAATTCATCGTGTGTGTCGTTACATCTGAAACAAGTTCAGATGCCAAGGCATAATATAGCACAACTTAAACGACTTATCAAGTAAAAAAAGGCTTATTTTAAGCCTTTTTTTTAGCATATGGATGATTGTTTTTGATGACTGAACTCAATCGGTCAACAGTAACATGTGTATAGATTTGAGTGGTGCTCAGATTCTGATGTCCAAGCAGTTCCTGAACCAGTCTGAGATCTGCTCCATTGTCCAATAGATGGGTTGCAAAAGAGTGACGAATCATATGCGGATGCACATGTTCACCAAGTCCAGCTTCAATACAGCAGGATTTAATGATCGTCTCAATTGATCGTCCCGTCAATGTCGTTCCCTTCTGATTAATGAACAGACAATCAGATTTCTGCTTATCCCAAAGCGGTCGTGCATTTTTCAGATAAAGCTGAATCAGCTGACCACATGCAGGATAAAAAGGAATCATACGTTCTTTGTTTCCTTTACCAAGCACAACCAGAATCTCTTCATCAAATGATATTTTATCAAGTTTCAACGTTGAGATTTCTGACAGTCGCAAACCACAGGCATACATAACTTCAATCAAAGTTCGATTTCTTAATTGAATCGGATCTTCCAAATCCAATGAATTCATCAATGTTGCCATTTCTTCCAATGTCAGAAACTCTGGAATGCTTCTTTGACGTACTTTAACTTTAAAAGAAGCAACTGGATTGGTTTCAACACCTTCATGAAGATTCAGATATTTATAGAATGTACGCAATGCTGATAGTGCCCTTGCGTATGAACGATCACTTAATGGTTTTACGGTAAGATGACCACCCTTTAAAGCTTCCGTGTAGGCAAGCACGTCCAGTTTCGTCACTTCTGAGATTTCTGTGATACCACATTCTTCCATAAACATAACAAAGCGATTCAGATCACGTGCATAGCCTTCCAATGTATGTTTTGAACCACTGTTTTTGTTGCTTAGATAGGTAAGAAAACGTTCAACCAGCTCATCCATGATTGATTTCTTCCAAAATGGAATCCAGAGCTTCCAGCGCCTGTTTTCCATAAGCTTCTTTGCGTTCAGACTTACGAACTTCTGCGCGCAGCGGCACAATACCAAAGTTTGCATTCATCGGCTGGAAGTAATCAGGTGAGGCATGAGTGATGTAATAAGCCATAGACCCGATCATTGTTTCCTGCGGGAAGACTATCAGTTCTTTCTTCTGAACAAGACGCGCCATATTGATTGCTGCAGCCATACCACTGGCACAGCTTTCAATATACCCTTCAACTCCTGTCATCTGACCTGCAAAAAA
>JAZRUQ010000178.1:0-9654 GCA_045652605.1 Erysipelotrichaceae bacterium | reverse complement strand
GACATCAAACCTGGAAACTACATTCTGGTTAATGATGGAAAACAGAAATTGACAGTTCTTGAAAATAATGGCGAAGAGTTGACTTGTCGTGTTGAAGTAACAGGACCTCTGAGCTCCAAGAAAGGATGCAACGTACCTGGTGTTAAACTGAGTATGCCATTCATTTCAGAAAAAGATGCTGCTGACATTCGTTTTGGATGCAAGCACAATGTAGACTTCATTGCGGCTTCATTTGTACGCCGTGCTGAAGATGTTATTCAGATTCGCAACCTGTTGATTCAGGAAGGTAAAAAGTATATTCAGATCATTGCCAAGATTGAAAACCAGGAAGGTTTTGATAATCTGGAATCCATTTTATCAGTAGCTGATGGTGTTATGGTTGCCAGAGGTGACCTTGGTGTTGAAGTTGAAACAGCTTTTGTACCACTGTATCAGAAGCAGATTATCAAGATGGCAAACCGTTTCGGTAAGCCAGTTATTACTGCAACTCACATGCTGGATTCGATGACTTCCAATCCACGTTGTACACGTGCTGAAGCAAGTGATGTCTGCAATGCCATCATGGATGGTTCTGATGCAATTATGCTCTCTGGAGAAACTGCAGCAGGTGAATATCCTGTTGAAGCAGTTCAGACAATGGATAAAATTGCATTGGCTGTAGAACGTATTCTGCCATACCGTGAAAACCTGGATCAGGCTAAGCTTTCAAGCCACAAGACAATTCAGGATGCAATCGGGATTTCAATTTCTGATGCAACTTTGACTTTGGAAATCGCAGCTATTGTTGTATTTACTCAAGGTGGTACAACAGCACGTCGAGTTTCCAAGTTCAGACCATGCGTTCCAATTCTCGCTGTTACGTTCTCTAAGGAAACACAGCGTCGTCTTCAGGCATACTGGGGTGTTAATGCCATCCATTCTGATGTTCAGAACGATATGACAAACGATGATGAACTGGCAAGCATTATTGCCAAGGGTTATGGCTTCAAGCCAGGTCAGCTGATTATTATCTCTGCAGGATATCCTACAGGTGAAGGTTCAGCCAACATGATGAAGATCGTTCAGATCAAATAAACACATAAAAGCCTTACTGTTGTAAGGCTTTTTTCTTTGATATAAAAAAGTCAGCTTATCGCTGACTTGGTGGATATTTGCGAAGTGCCATTGCTTCCTTGTGATTTAAGATAACAGGAATGACAATTGGGTTTCGATGTGTTTTCTGATATAGGAATGGTTCAAGTGCACTGCGTACTGTATTTTTCAGTTCGCCGAATGTAGTTTTCTGCATCATCTTTTTCTTTAGTGCCTCATAGACGACCATCTCAGCTTCTTTCAGCAATGTCTGGCTTTCCTTAATATAGACAAAACCACGAGATACAATGTTTGGACGGCAAAGAATCTTGTTGTAGCGGGAATCAATGGTCACGATAACGGCTACTAAACCACTGTCGGCCAGAATTTTGCGGTCACGAAGCACTGCAGTAGAAAGACCTGATGCATCATTGCCATCTACATAAATATCATCTGTCTGAATGCGTGAGTGAGCCAGGAAGCATTCTTCATTTCTCAATACGACAATATCACCATTGGAACAGATGAAGTTATGACTTGGATCAACCCCAGTTTCCACAGCTGTTGCTGCATGAAGCTTCAACATTTTATATTCACCATGAATTGGCATGAAATACTTTGGCTTGATCAGCTGAAGCATCAGTTTCTGTTCTTCCTGAGAAGCATGACCTGTAGTATGCAGGGAAGTCAGTGCTGAATTTTCCAGTACATTTGCACCTTTGCGAGTCAGTTTGTTGACTACCTGCGAAACGCTCATTGCGTTACCTGGAATCGGATTGGATGAGAAGATAACGGTATCACCTGGCTGAATGTGAATATAGCGATGCGTATCGTTGGCAATTCTGCTCAGCGCTGCCAGAGCTTCACCTTGTGAACCTGTGCAGACAATGCAGAGCTTGTTGCTTGGTGTAGAATCAATCTGATCTGGTGTGATGAAATGTTCAGCACCGATTCGAATTGATCCAAGGTTTCGTCCAATTTCAACAACGTTTTCCATCGAACGACCAAAGATAATCACTTTACGTCCACATTGCACAGCAGCCTCTAAAATCTGCTGTACACGATGTACATTGGATGCAAAAGTTGCAACAATCATTCGTCCATTGATTTTTCTTGCGATATCAAGAATCGACTGAGCAACTTTCTTTTCACTGACAGAAAAACCGGATACGGCTGAGTTGGTGGAATCACTCATCAGAAGTGTTACACCAATCTGTCCTATATAAGCCATTTTCTGATAATCAGAATTCGACCCGACAGGTGTCAAATCAAACTTGAAATCTCCTGTATGAACAATGCGTCCATTTGGAGTATTGATCAGAACACCCAATGAGTCAGGGATAGAGTGTGTTGTATCAAAGAAACCAACACTGAAATGATTTGTTTTGATACCGGAATTGCCGTCAATCTCCACAATATTGACAGATCTTGACATGCGTTTATCTTCCAGTTTTCTGCGAATCTGTGCAGCAGCAAAACGCGGTGCATAAATTGCAGGAATGTTGACAGACATCAAAAGGAAAGGAATACCTCCAATATGATCTTTATGTCCATGTGTAATAATCAGTGCTTTGATTTTCCACTGATTTTTTACTAAATAAGTGTAATCAGGAATTACATAATCGACACCCAAAAGTTCAACATCAGGAAACACGACTCCAGAGTCAATGATGATGATTTCATCATCATGCTCATAACAATACATGTTTTTTCCGACTTCACCCAGTCCACCCAGGGCATAGACCAGGGTGTCTGTGGTTCGGTTATATGAATGATCCTGTACGATATTTCTTGGAACTCTTGGCACTCTTGTCAAAGTTTTTGGACTCATAAATACCTCTTTCTATTTGTATTATATTTCTAAAAAATTGACGCCACGTTGGAATTATTTTATCACAGATAGGTATACTATTCAATCATGATAGCCCCTGGAATCTTTGCATCAGGTGCCATCTGATTAATGCGGTCATAGAACATGATACCGCTGAAATGATCAATTTCATGCTGCAGAACAATCGCAAGATAGCCTTCTGCACGGATTGTAACCATTTTATCCTGAAGCAGATCGTATCCTTCAACTTTAACACGCATGGAACGCGGTACATAACCGGTATGATCAACTTCTGCGGAAAGACATCCTTCACCTGACTTCAGGTAAGTCTGTTTTGCGGATGCAGAGATGATTCTTGGATTGACCAGAGCATAAGTTGCCATGATGGGTTCATCGTTTTCGTCGTATCCGATTTCACAGTCAACGGCAATCATCTGTTTTAAAACACCAACCTGAACAGCAGCGATACCTACGGCAGGTCTTAGATTTTTAGCTTCTGCAAGTTCTTCATCTTTGGATTCAATGACATAAGTCAGCATATCCATTAAAAGTTCTTTATCTTCTTTAGACAAAGGCAAAGCAACTGGTTCAGACTTCTGTCTTACCAGTGGATCGTTATCTTTAATGATAGTATTTACGTTAATCAGCATATTTATCAACCTCAGATTCATTCTACTTAATATTCTTAAATTTGCAACAAATTTCTTCTGGTGACACCACAAATATGGTAAAATGAAAAACGTGAGGTGAGAGAATGACAGAGAAGAAAAAAAATCCTTTTTATCAGCTTCCTGTTGGGTATGACAAAGCGATTCATTTGACACTGCTTGGCCTTACGATTTTTGGATTGATTATGAGTACTTCTGCCAGCATGGGTACGGATGCGGCAGATTATGTAGGACTGCTTTTTACGGTTATTAAACAGCTGGCATTTATCATTGCAGGATATGTTGCCATGATTGTTTTAGGACATATCTTTTCTTTTTCGCTATGCAAGAAATTTCTGCGTGAAATCGTGATTGGTACTGCAATAGCGCTTTTGGCAACATTGTTTTTCCGTGAAGTAGGGGGAGCCAAAGCATGGATTCGTATTCCAATGGGTGGACGAGAATTGACCATTCAGCCATCAGAATTTGCCAAGATTTCTATTATGGTCATTATGGCAACTTTTCTGGGAGATGTTGAAAATCAGCATATCAAGTTTGAAGAACTGATTAAGAGACCATTTGGCTTTGTCGGTGTTTTTTTGTTTATTGTTATGATTCTGCAGCATGACTTGGGCTCTGCGGTTGTTATGGCAGCCATTGCAGCAGTGTGTTTTCTGATTCCGAAACATAAAGTGCTGACTAGAGCTCAGCTGCATCTATTGATGACTGTTTTTGGAGCTTTGGGTTTAGTGGTACTTGTTCTGGTAACACCGCTTCGAAATATTATCCTGAATGCAGAATCTGATTTCTATATGATTCGTCGTTTCACATCTGCCTTAAATCCGTTTATGGATAAATACGGCAGTGGATTTCAGCTGATTAAAGGTCTGATTTCTTTTGCGACTGGCGGACTGACTGGTGTTGGAATTGGTGCATCGATTCAGAAGTACACGAATTTCCCAGCTGCAAGCACAGACTATATTCTGGCAATTATCGTTGAAGAAACAGGTATTTTCGGGTTTGTTGCTTTGTTTGCAGGGTATATGCTGATTATCATGCGTCTTTTCAATTATGCGAAAAGAATTGAATCAGAAAAGGCAAAGATGGTGCTGATTGGTACAGCATTCTATCTGTTTGTCCATTATGTCTTTAATGTAGGTGGAGTAACAGGTCTGATCCCTTTGACTGGGGTACCTTTGCTTCTGATGTCATCTGGGGGATCTTCAACCATGTCTTTCATGATGGCCGTTGGCGTATGTCAGGCTGTTATTTCCCAGTATCGTACAGGACGACTGAAATAAAAAAGAGAATCCCCGAAGGGATTCAAAGAAAGGGAGAGGAGAAACAAAGATTTGGGGGATTGCATCTTTTGGATGCACTCTTATTCTGAACATGTTTTCCTCTTTTATACCTTTGTTTTGTAAAAAGGAGGTTTTTTATGCGTATCATTGCAGGAAAATACCGTTCACTTCCTCTTGAGGCAGTGAAAGGAAACAATACACGCCCAACAACAGATAAAATCAAGGAAGCTGTTTTCAACAGCATTGGTCCTTATTTTGATGGAGGGATGATGCTGGATCTGTATGCAGGTTCAGGTTCTGTTGGTCTGGAGTGCATTTCACGTGGTATTGAACATGCTGTGTTTGTCGATAAGAGCTATGATGCGATTTCTACCATCAAAAAGAACATTGCCTTTGTCAAAGTGCCGTCACAGTGCACAGTATTGAAAATGGATGCTCTGATGGCAGTCAAGCGTCTTGCCACAGAAGGCAAGAAGTTTGATCTGGTGTATCTGGATCCACCCTACGCACATGAACAGAATGAAAAGATTATGGGTGCACTTTGTGAACTGAATCTTTTGAATGAAGATGCTGTGGTTGTGGTAGAATCATTAAAAGAAGATGTATTCTCAGATGAAGTCGGACATCTTCATAAATATAAGGAAGCACTGTATGGGATTACCCGTATCAGTTATTATGAGGTGAGAAAATGAAAGCATTGTTTGCAGGATCATTTGATCCAGTAACGACAGGACATTTGAATCTGATTATGCGTGCCAGCCGCATGTTTGATGAAGTAGTGGTGGCAGTTATGCTCAATTCAGCCAAGAAAACAGCATTGACGAAAGAAAAGCGCACAGAGCTTTTAAAGAAATGCACAGGACATCTGCACAATGTGAAAATTGTTGAAGAAGATGGACTGACAGTCGATGCTGCATGGAAACATGACTGTGGTGTATTGGTGCGTGGTATCCGTAATGGTAAAGATACCGATTATGAGATTGAACTTGAATACTACAACAAGCGTTTATCACCAAAACTGGAAACTGTATATCTGTCCACAATGCCTGAATTGATGCATGTGTCCAGCACTCGTGTAAAAGAATTGATCTTGTTTGGTCGTGATGTCAAAGGACTGGTTCCTGAACTGATCAGAGAAGAAGTGGAAGAACTGTTGTCGAAATAAAAGAAGCGATTACACTTTGTGCAACTCGATATCCCAAATAGCGAGTCCATGACAGTTTGAGTTCACTGATGGAAATTGCCTGGTATTGCACACAAAATCCATTGAATCCGCAGAGTGCATTGATCAGCACAAACGCAATGGGAAAGTCAAACTGTTCTGAAATCAGAAAACATCCATAGGAAAACTCTGAGATTATCTTTATGATGTTCTGTATGGAAGATGGAAGAAACAGACTGATCAGAAGACTAAGTGTCTGAAACATCAGAAGATAACCTCCAATCAGAAACACAATGATCCCACTTTGAAAGATAGCACTTGTTACAGAGTGCTTTTTTTGTGTCTTCTCTGTGATGGGATTGGCGATAATCGATGTGTTTCGTGTCAGAAACAAAAGCACCAAAGAGCTTGCGATTTGAATCAGCCAAAGCAGAATTCCAGTTTTGATGCTGTTGAACATCTGTGTTCCCACATTCATGATCAGAAAGGATACGGTAGCTACCGGAGTACAGTACAACAGACGATAAGCCATTTTTTCTGTAATGCGCTGACTTTGAACAGCTTCATTAATCAGCACAACACTTGCAGGAGACCCTGATAAAAGACTGCTGATAATCAATCCTAAACCTTCCTGATTGACATCAAGCACAAGACATAATCTTTTCAATCCAAAGGCGATATCTGTGAAAAATGAAGTGCTGGATAAGATTTGAATCAGAACGATGCTGACAAACATGGATGGGACAAGCTGTTCAAACCAGAAGGAAAGGATTTCTTTTGATAAAACCGAAATTGCACTGGCATTGGAAAAAAACAGAACCACGAAAAGAAACAGCAGCATTTTCCTGATAGAATTCATGTCATCACCTGACATAGACTATGTGATTTGTTCAGAAAATATGTGTTTGTGTGTGATTTTAGCAACCATTCCTTGACAGTGCTAAAGAACTGGTGTATATTTTTAGCAGACGCAAGGAATAAGTGCTAAAGGTGGTGGATGTATGCTGACAAGAAGACGAATTGAAATCTTCAAATGTATTGTCGATGAATTCGTACGTACAGCAGAACCCATCGGTTCAAAAACATTGATGGAAAAGTATCATCTGCCATATTCCAGCGCAACCATTCGAAATGAAATGCTTGCCCTTGAAGAAATGGGTTATCTTGAAAAGACGCATACTTCATCTGGACGCATTCCATCGACTCAAGGATACAAGTTCTATTGTGAACATCTTCTTGAAAAAAGAATGGATGAAAAAATGGAACTGGCTTTATCAGAAGTGTTCTCGACTCGTCATCTGAATATGGATGATGCGATCAAGAAAAGCTGTGATATCCTCTCACAGATGACCAATCTGACTTCTGGTGTGCTGGGGCCAAATGCTTCAATGCAGCGATTGGAACACATCAAACTGTTTCCAATCAATGATCGCAGTGCAGTCGCTATCTTTATTACAGATACAGGTCATACTGAAAACAAGACATTTTCATTCAACGAATCTTTATCTGTAGAAGATATTCAGAATTGTACTGCAATTCTGAATGATCGCTTAAAAGGAACTCCAATTCATGAAGTTGTAGAAAAGATGCAGTCACTCAAGCCGATTCTGGCAAGCAGTGTACAGCGTCATGAAATGCTGTTTCAGGCGTTTGTGAGTGCCTTTGTGAAGTTTGCCAGTGAAAACGTGTATTTCAGCGGCAAAGGAAACATGCTGTATCAGCCTGAGTTTGCCGATATTGAAAAACTCAGAGGTCTGATGGGCATGCTGGAAGATTCGACATTGTGGCGCAACATTGGTGCTACAAATCGAATGGCAATCAAAACATCTGCTTCCAGTGAACTGGTGTGGATGGATGATGTTGCGGTCGTTTCTTCAAGCTTTAGAATCAACCCGGAAGAAACGGGAAAACTAATGGTTGTTGGTCCATCGCGTATGGATTATGACCGTATCGTGTCACTTCTTGAATACGTCAGTGACATGATTGAAAAACTGTATGGACAAGGAGGTCATCATGACAACTGAAAACGAAACAATTGTGAATGAAACAGTGGAAGAAGTTGTAGAAACAGCAGAAACTGTTGAAGAAGTCACAGAAGAGAAAAAAGAAAAAAAGAAAAAGTTCTTTGAAAAGAAGAACGAAACAGAAGAATTGAAAAATCGTATTGCTGAGCTGGAAGGGGAATGCGCAAAGCTGAAAAATGAATACCTGAAAGCTTATGCAGATACAGAAAATACAAGAAGAAGATTACAGAACGACTTTGAAAGCCGTCAGAAATACCGCATTCAAAGCTTCGCTCTGGATATTTTACCGGCCATTGATAACCTGGAAAGAGCTTTAGCTCAAAAGGCTACACCGGAAAATGAATCCTACGTCAAGGGTGTTGAAATGATCTACAATCAGCTGATTTATGCGTTGAATAAAGAAGGCGTTGAAGTCATTGAAGCACTGAACGCACCATTTGATGCAAACTGGCATCAGGCCGTCATGTCTGAAGAAGTGGAAGGCACTGAAGCTGGAATCGTCATTGAAGTGTTCCAGAAAGGGTATAAACTGAAAGATCGTCTGCTGCGCCCTGCTATGGTAAAAGTCAGCGAATAAAATCTAGGAAATTTTCATAAGGAGGAAAACATTATGAGTAAAATTATTGGTATCGACTTAGGTACAACCAACAGCTGTGTTGCTGTGATGGAAGGTAAAGAAGCAAAAGTAATCACAAATCCAGAAGGAAACCGCACAACTCCATCGGTTGTCGCTTTCAAAAATGGTGAAAAGATTGTTGGTGATGCTGCAAAGCGTCAGGTTGTGACAAACAAGAACTCAGTGATTTCAATCAAGCGTCTGATGGGTTCAAATGAAAAGGTTGAACTGGATGGCAAGAGCTATACACCACAGGAAATCAGTGCAATGATTCTTCAGTACATGAAGACTTATGCAGAAGAATACCTGGGTGAAAAAGTAACTAAGGCTGTTATTACAGTTCCTGCATACTTCAATGATGCTCAGCGTCAGGCTACTAAGGATGCTGGTAAGATTGCTGGTCTTGAAGTAGAACGTATTATCAACGAACCAACTGCAGCTGCACTGGCATTTGGTATCGATAAGACAGACATCGAACAGAAGGTTCTGGTGTATGACTTGGGTGGAGGTACATTTGACGTATCCATCCTGGATCTGGCTGATGGTACATTTGAAGTACTGGCTACAGCTGGTGACAACAAGCTGGGCGGAGATGACTTCGACAATGTATTGGTTGACTGGATGACTCAGCAGTTTGCTAAGGAAAATGGTGTAGACCTGAAGAAGGACCGCATGGCTATGCAGCGTCTGAAAGAAGCTGCAGAAAAGGCAAAGAAGGATCTCTCTGGTATGATGCAGACTCAGATTTCTCTGCCATTCATCAGCATGGGTGCTGATGGACCTCTGCACTTTGAAGCAACTCTGACTCGTGCTCAGTTCAATCAGATGACAAAGCATCTGGTAGAAAGAACTGTAGGACCAGTTCGCCAGGCTTTGAAGGATGCAGGTCTGACAAAAAACGACATTCACCAGGTTCTTCTGGTTGGTGGATCAACTCGTATTCCAGCAGTTCAGGAAACAATTCGTCAGGAACTGGGAAAAGAACCTAACCGTTCAGTAAAC
>JAZRUQ010000177.1:0-8100 GCA_045652605.1 Erysipelotrichaceae bacterium | reverse complement strand
TCATGCCTTCCTGATGATTCATCAGTATGCACAGATGTGTCCAAGCACCATCTCTCAATATGCAGCACTTGAAGCAGCTAAAAATGGAGATGAGGACATTGAAATGATGGCAAAGCAGTTTATGATGAGAAGAAACTTCATTGTGAATGGACTTAACCGCATCGGATTGAAATGTCATATGCCAAAGGGTGCATTTTATGTCTTCCCATCCATTGCGGCAACCGGTATGACATCTGAACAGTTCTGTGAAGAACTGCTGAATGATCAGAAAGTGGCTGTTGTGCCAGGAAATGCATTCGGTTCTGCAGGTGAGGGGTATGTGCGTATTTCCTATGCCTACAGCATTGATGAAATCAAAGAAGCCTTGAGTCGAATGGAAGCTTTTCTTAGAAAAAAAGGATTTATTGACTAAGCCGGAATATATTTCTGGCTTTTTTATGAACTTCTTTGTAATCGCTTACAAATGAGGTTGTGACTGGAAAATACATCATGTATAATGATAAATGGATGATAGTCGCATTGTGCTTTTTGTGTGTGCAAAAAGCAATACAAGTGTCGATTAACAGGAGGTTTTTATGAAGTTGTTTAGAAAAATGATGACGATGATCATGGTTTTGTTCATGGTGATCAATCTTATTCATTTTCCACAGGATGTGCACGCTGAAAGTTCATCAAGTGCATTGATTTCAGAGCTGCTGTCTTATTATCAGGAATATCAGGATAAGGCAGAAACAGATATTCAGCGTGTGTTGAGTGAGCTGAAGGCGGTGGATGCGACAAAGGCATCTGTATGGGAAAAGGTCATGGATTACTGGATGGATGTAAACCAGCCAGGATTTGCACAGATTGGAACTGTTCCTGAAAACCTTCCTGAAGATGATCGTCTTGCGATTGTAATTTTAGGTTTTGCCTTGAATGATGATGGCACAATGAAAGATGAATTGATTGGTCGTCTTCAGACAGGATTGGATATTGCAGAAGAATATCCAAATGCTTATGTTGTCGTTACAGGTGGTGGAACTGCTGCCAACAATCCAAATGTTACTGAAGGCGGTTTGATGGGACAGTGGCTGCTGGATCAGGGGCTGGATGAAGAGCGTCTGATTGTAGAAAACAGAGCGCCAGATACTGTAGGAAATGCGAAATACACTTATGAAATTCTGGTCACAGAATATCCTTCTGTTGAATCTGTTGTCTTGGTGACAAGTGATTATCATGTGCCTAGAGGGTGCATTTTGTACTATAGCAAGTTTGTTTTGGATGCGATTGAAAACAACACAAAACAGCTGGAAATCATTTCAAATGCAGGTTACAACACAGGTACAAATGGATATGAATCAATCAGCCTTCAGGTTCGAGGTGTTGCGAGCATCATGGGTGTCAGCAGCTCAAATCTGCCTGCTGTAACTTTGTCGAATCTGACAGGTCTTCACATTGAACAGGATCAGCCATATGTTTCCAATGAAGAACTGAATTTGAAAGTGACTGCACGTTATGACAGCGGATTTGAAAGAAATGTATCAGATAAAATTGTTGTTACTGGTTTTGATATCAATGGAGATGCTTCGCAGGTTGTTGAAGTGTCTTATACAGAAAATGGTAAAACGATTGCAGCTTCTTTTGCGTTGAATCGTACTGAACTTCAGGTTTCTGAATATGGTCAGCGTTTGCGTGATCTGCTGGATGAAGTCAAGGGAATGAATTTGTCTGAATATTCAGCATCTTCCAAAGAGGCTTTGAATCGTGCAATTTCAAATGCTGAAACAGCACTTGAAAATGAAGGGACAAATGATGCAGACATTCAATCTGCTTATGAAACATTGACTGAAGCGAAAAATGGACTGATTCAGCGTGTGAATGTTGCCTATAAGATGTCTGTTCAGGCGAATCGTCTGGGTGAGGGGAAATCTGGATTTAAGACAGTTCCTAGTCTTTTGACAGATGGTACAATTTCAACATCATCTGGAAAATACTGGGAGGGTGTTGATAAAAATTCAACCAATGTTCCTGCCAATGAAACAGAAATCATTTTGGATCTGGATGGTCTTTATCGTGTGGATTTGGTAAAGGTTTATCCATATTGGAAGAGTACACCGGATCGTTATTATCAGTATGAACTTTATGGAAGCAAAGATGGAAATTCATGGAAAAAGATTGGTGAAAATCTGTCTGAAGAATATACAACAAAGAATGGGATTTCTCATTCTATGGATGAAGAGATTGCCTATCTTAAAATTGTTGGTGTTAAGACATATGTGTCTGGTAGAACGATCAACAATATGCATTTGACTGAAGTTCAGGTTTTTGGAGAAGAAGTAGATAATTTAGCTTATGGAAAACCTGTTGCATCTAGTTCGAGTGCATCTGCAATCAATGATGGCAACAGAGATTCTTATTGGGATGCAGGGAAATATGCAGATAAACCTTCTGCTGTTGTCGATCTGAAAGAAGTATTTGAAATTGACAAGGTCAATGTGATTACGTACTGGCAAAAAGGTGACAGTCGTTCTTATCATTACAACATTTATACAAGTGTGAACGGCGAAGACTATCAGCTGCTTCACAGCAAAACATCAAATACTGAGAAAGCAAGCATTCTTGGGGATGATATCGAAGTAGAAGATAAGGTTTATGCACGTTATGTCAAGATTGAGGGGACATACAATTCAGCGAATACAGTTTTCCATCTGAATGAATTGAGAGTATATGGAAAGAAAGTGGATCCAGAACTTCTGCCGTTGATTGAACAGCTGCAGGAATTGATTTCGGAAGCATCAGCTGTAAATTCATCTTCTTATACGAGTGGTTCTTATTCATATTTAAGAGAAGTGCTTGCCAATGCGCAGCAGCTTTTGCAGGAAGATGAACAGAGCGTTGAATCATTTAAGGCAATGATTAAAAAGCTGGATGATGCGATTGATCATCTTAGATTAAGAGTGAACGTTGCACCTTACAGCAAATCTGTAACTGCCAATGATTCTGCTTCCAAATTAAATCTGATTTATGATAACGACAAGGGAACGTATTGGGAATCAACGGGGTCATCTTCGATTTCTGAACTTGAAATTGTGTTTGAACTGGATGGATACTATACGTTGGAAGAAATCGTGGTTCGTCCTTTCCATCGATCATCCGATAGTTCAACACGTTCATATTTCTATGATCTGTATATCAGTGAAGATGGTCAGTCCTGGACAAAAGTTGCAGAACATACGACAAAAGGAACAAAAGATGGCGGAAATTCTCATCTGATTGATTCGGATGTTGTTGCACATTATGTCAAGATTGATTGCACTGGAAAAGTGAACCCTCCAAATCAAAGCAATGAGAAATTGCATTTGAGCGAAGTGTACATTTATGGTGAAGAAGAAGGCAATATTGTTTTGAACAAGCCTGTGACAAGCAGTGGAGATGATACATCAGTTTCATCATCTGCAGGTGCAGTGACAATGCGTGCACTGGATGGCGATCGCAGTACATACTGGGATGCAGGGTCTTATGGAAATCGTCCATGGATTGAAGTGGATCTTGAAGGTGTATATAAGATAGACTTGGTGAATGTAATCAATTACTATAAGTCTTCTCGTTATTATCAGTTTGAAGTGTATACAAGTCTTGATGGTGAAGAATTCTATAAAATTGCAGAAAAGAAAGATTCTGCAAATGCGACAATGTATGGAACAAACTTTGCGTTTGAAGAGGGAATCTATGCTTCTTATATCAGAGTTGTGGGAACATACAACTCAGCAAACTCTGCATTCCATCTCAATGAATTGCGAGCATATGGAACCAAGACAACCCTGGAAGATCAGGCTGCAGTGGCAACTCAGCAGCTGAAGCTGCTTGTTCAGCAGACTTTGTATCGCAGCGACTATACAGCAGAGTCATGGCAGCAGTATCTTCCTGTTGTAGAATCCGCAAAGGATCTGCTTGAAGATGAAAATGCAACTGCTGATCAGCTGAATGCCAAGACAACTGAATTGAAGAATGCAATTGGACAGCTGGTAAAAGGAAATCCTGATGAAAAGAAAGATGGAACATTCCGTGTAGCCTCTTTCAACTTGTGGGCACCAAATCCTGCACATCCGAATGTAAATGCAATCAATGAAATGCTTTTGCGCTGTGAAATTGATTTTGCAGGTCTTCAGGAAGTAGACTATTTGAATTCTAGAGATAATCGTGATGTACTGAAGCTGATTGCCTCAGATGATTACAATTACAAATATTACAAGTCATTGGATTATAGATCTGGTGGATATGGCAATGGTCAGCTTTCTGTTTCTGAAATGAAGGAAGTCAGTGGCGGACTTTATAAGAAAGTCGGCAATGAAGAACAGCGTTCATGGATGAGAATGGTTGTGGAAATTGATGGAAAAGATGTAGCAATCTACAACACTCATTTGAGTGTAAGTGGGGCTGCTGAATTGAATTCAAACATTGCAGAAATTCTTGAAGTTCTGGAAAATGAGCCTTGTGACTACATCGTGATGACAGGTGACTACAATGCAACCCGTGAAAAAATGGATGCATTTAAAGAAGATTACAATCTGGCAAATGGAAATGATGGCCTGTGGTACAGCACATTTGGCGGAGACAAGTACAGTGATGGAATGGGTTATGTAGAAGGCAGTCCTTCTGCAGATATCACAAGTGGTATTGACAACATTGTTTATAGTCGAAACCTTCAGATTTCCAATGTACGTGTTGTATACAATGAGGGTCTGAGTGACCATTATATGATTTATGCGGATTTTGAAATTCTGGCTTATGAAGAAGATCTGAAAGCACTGGTGGATGAACACCAGTATGATGAAGCTCTTTTCACAGAAGAAACATGGTCCATCTTTGAAGAAGCTTTGACACATGCTGAAGAATTGCTGGCAAATACAGATACTTCACAGATTCAGCCTGAACTGAAAGCTGCTTGTGAAACACTGGAAACAGCTGCGGCTCAGCTGACATACAAAGATGCAGATTATACTGCAGTTGAAGGTGCTCTTGCCAAGATTCCTGCAGACCTGAGTGTTTATACTGAAGAATCAAAGGCAGCACTCAATGAAGCTGTTGAAGCTGTTGTAGAAGGCAAGGACATCCGTGAACAGGATGTTGTGGATGGATATGCGGAAGCGATTGAAGAAGCTTTGGAAAATCTTGAATTCCTGAAAGCTGGTTATGATAAAGTGGATGAAGCGATTGCGAAAGTTCCATCTGATCTGCATGTTTATACGGATGAATCTGTACAGAATCTGATGGATGCAATCAATCAGGTTGTCAATGATAAGAACATTACAGAACAGGATATCGTTGATGGATATGCACAGGCTATTGAAGATGCAATTGATGCTCTTGTAAAGAAAGTGATTGGAGATGAGGGTGTTTCATCCAAAATGGAAATCACAACTGAATTTACAGCAGTTCCTGATGCTCTGACACAGGTTTATGCGACACCTGAAGATATGATCAATGGTCTGGTAAATCTGATGGTGAATTCTGTTCAGGTAAACGAAGAAAATCTTGTTGTGTTTGACGCAACATTGAAAGTCAGCTTTGATGCTGGTGCTACGTGGGTTAATGCAGATCTTGAGCATTTGCCAGCGGATGGCAAGGTTCTTGTCTTCCTGAGTTATGAACAGCTTTCTGCTCTTACAGATGCAACATTGAACAGTGAATATGAATATGTGGTATCTCATATGTTCACAACAACTGATTTTGGAAAGATTCCAGGGGAATTGGAATATCCTGCAGTGACAAAAACAGCTGATGGCATCCAGTTCTATGTAACAGGCCTTTCACCAATTGCAGTTGCATGGGAAAAGATTCCTGAACAGCCTGTACAGCCAGTACAGCCAACTGTTCCATCGGTTCCATCTACATCAGATTCAAATCATCTGATGTTATGGGGAGCACTTGTACTGATTTCATTGATTGGTATGATAATGATCAGTAAAAAGAAAACTGCTAAAAAAGGACTATAGGATTTAAAGGTCAGTGATTAAGTCACTGACCTTTCTTTCGTTTTATGCTATAATGTTTCTGTTTTGAAAATCCATTGATTTGATTATGGAGGGAAACTATGGAACAGAAAATGATTGCGGCAGCTCATTTTAAAAACTGGCTGCTTGAAAAGAAAATGATTCCAGTCTATCTGGAAGTTGTAAATCAGTTTGTCAGAAATGAACTGAATTATTATGTGATTGAATACATGGTAGCAGGATCAGAACTTCTGCTGGGTGTTGCGGGTGGATATGAAGAGGGTGCTGTTGAACATTGCGGTCATGTTCATTCTAAGATGGAACTGTTGATGGAAGGCAATGAAATTGAACAGGCAGAAGCTTTAGTTGATGAAATCGAAGGTTTCTGGTCTCAGCATGCATCTGTTGTTGAAGAGAAATTCAGAAAGAATGCAGAAGAAGGACGATTTGTAGGTCATCTGCTTCTGGCAAGTCATGAATGGGATGCAGAGAGTCTGTGTCTTGAATTGGCTGAAAGATGGAATGTGAAAGTCGATGCAGAGGCAAATGAGAACACACTGTCTTTTGAAGTTGATGATATGAGTGTCGAAATTTCGCTTCATGAAGGACAGCTTGAACACCATGAGGCTCAGATTCATGCAGCTTCAAACATTGACTGGCCAGAGGTACTGGATATTGTGAACTATCATCAGGCGTATTTGACTGTCATGGTAAAAACAGGAGCGTCACCTCTTGAAGCTGGTAAACTTCATGTCAAAGTGATAAGCTGTCTGAGTATGCAGGACAATGTTCTGGCTGTTGATGCAGCTGGTACAATCTTTGAACCTGGTTTGTATGATGAATATTCAGATTTGATGAAAGATGGTTCGTTGCCTGTCTACAACATGATTCATTTTGGATTCTATCGCACATCCAATGGTCTTTCTGGTTATACTTATGGATTGAAAATGTTTGGTGAACTGGAAATTGAAGTTCTTGATACATTTGGAGAAACCGAAGATCTTCATGAGTTCTTATCAACACTGGTTTATTCTGTACTGATGAAACAGATTGAACTTAAACATGGAAATAAGATTTCATTGAGTGAGGGTCATGAATTGATGGTTGTTGAAGGAATGTCAGAAGCTTTGAATGAAATCACAGTAAAAGTAGAATATCCTAATTAAAGAAGAGCCTTGTCATATGACAAGGCTCTTTTGTATAAAATCAGATTTTCTTGAAAATACGAGCTTCATAAGGCTTCATGGTGTTCTTGTCTACCACTTTTGGATAGATCAGCTTCCATTGTCTGCCGAAATCTGCTGCTTTGAGTGAATTTTCTGAGAGGTTGCAGTCAACCAAAACATCATTTCCTCTTTGATAAGTGAAATGATCCTTCTTGCGATTGATGACCTTAAACTCACCATAAATCAGACTTTCAGTGTTCTGTCTTAAATGGATCAGATGTTTATAGGCATCAGATACTTTTTCATTGATGTTCTGTTCAATGCCTTCATGCCAAGCAGGAAGTTTCTTGTTCCAAGGAAGCAGAATGCGTGTGTGTTCACGTGTTCCTGCCAACAACAGATTGAAGACTTCTTCATGACTCTTGGTTTGAATGTGTTCATTGTAGTAGCCTTTTGCCTCAACATCAGTAATTTGATCCATGGATGTGAAATCAACGTTAGCCAGCCCCATTTCATCTCCTTGGAAGATAAATGGAGTTCCTTTGAGCGTCATCTGCATGACAGCCAGTAAAATGGCCAGCTGCTGATGATGTTCTTTTTTGTTTGTAATCTTTGAAATCATGCGAGGATTATCATGATTGTTGTAGAAAATAGACATCCAGCAGTTATCACCATAGTTTTCCATCCAGTCAATCATATAATCACGATAGTAATTCAGATCATATTTATAGTCTTCCATGCGAATATGACCAGGAGTTTCCAGATGATCAAAACTGAAGACCATATCCAGTTCTGTTCTTTCTTCTGCAGTGACCATTCGGGCCATTTTCATGCCTAAACCAGGAGTTTCACCGACAGAGAAGGCATTGTGTGGACCAAATGCTTTTTCCTGAATTTCTTTGAAGTATTCATGCAGATGAGGTCCATAATAATATCTTTCAATACCAGGATATCCCATCAGA
>JAZRUQ010000176.1:0-7296 GCA_045652605.1 Erysipelotrichaceae bacterium | reverse complement strand
AATGGGATTTGCGGATTATACAAATCCAAGAACTGGTACTCAGCAGATCAAGGTTCAGCATCCTGAATTTGAAACTTATACAGGCGAAGGCAGCATTCATGCTGGTCAGTTCACTTGTGCTGATTGCCATATGGGTACAGAAACAACAGCTGAAGGTACAACTTATGTATCTCATACTTGGACAAGTCCACTGGACAATCCTGCACTGGTTGAACAGAACTGTGCTTCATGTCACTCAGATTTGACTGCTTTCGTAGAAGGTATCCAGGAAAAAGCTGAAGATCGTGTTTATGAAATTGGATACGATCTGGAAGAACTCACTAACAAGCTGGCTGATGCTGTTGAAGGTGGAACATATTCTGAAGATGAACTGAATGCAATTCGTTCTTTGAACAGAGATGCTCAGTTCTACTGGGATTTCGTCTTTGTAGAAAACAGTGAAGGTGCACACAACTCTAAGTTGACTCATGCTTGTCTGGATAAGGCAGAAGCATTGATTGCACAGGCTAACGATTTGTTCAAATAAGGAATCGTCAATGCAGAAAACAGTCATCAGGTGTCTTTGATACCTGATGACTTTCTTATATTTTGTAGAGTTGAAAGGAAACAAAACAATGAAGAAAAAATTAAGTTTTCTTTATTCCATGAAATTTGGAGTGACTCTTCTGGGTGTGCTGGCTGTTGTCTGCATTGCTGGAAGTTTAATCCAACAGGGGAAAGTTGAGAATTATTATCTGAATCTATATGGTGATCAGTTGGGGTATCTGATTTTAGGTTTAGGGATGGATGATGTTTTCCATTGCTGGTGGGTTATTTTATTGGCTTCATTCTTGTGTATCAATTTGATTTGTTGCAGCATCATTCGTTTTCCTGTTCTGTTAGAACGTTACAAGACAGGATATACTGCTGATCGTTTTGATAAAGTAAAACCATTCCGCATTGAGACAGAGCTTCCGTATGATGAAAATGCATTGAAGAGATTAGGTTTTGCTCAGGTAGAAAAGGCAGGAACTAGATCTTATGCTGCAAAGGGAAAAGCAGGAGTCTGGGGAAGCTGGCTGTGTCATCTGTCGCTGATTATGATTATCTGTGGCTATAGCGCTGGACAGTTGCTGTCAGTGGACACAAGTGTTTATGGTGTTCCAGGTCAAGTGAAGACTGTTGAGGGAGCAGATGAAACCATTGCGATTGCGATCAATGATTTTGATATTCTGCTTCGAGATGATCATACTGTTGAGCAGTACATTGCTCAATTAACAGTAACTAATGGTGCAGGTGAAACTGTTTCTGGTATTTCTCAGGTCAATGAACCATTAGATGCTTTTGGATATCGCTTTTATCAGAATTCAACTGGCTGGGCAAATATCCTAAGTGTCTATAAGGCAGAAGAACTGATTTATGAAGGAGTACTGTGTGTGGGGGAAAGCTACACACTGGAAGAATTGCCTTTGACACTGCTGCTGGCTGGTTTTTATCCGGACTTTGAGATTGTTGATGGACAACCAGTGACGTTGACCCCGTATTTGATGAATCCTGTTTCAGTTTTTGGTTTGTATTATGATCAGAACCTGCTTGATATGAACTATGTTGAAATGGAAAAAGCCATTGAGGTGGATGATTATGTGTTTGTACTGCATCATCCTCAGCAATATACATTGATTCAGGTTCTTTATGATCCAACCATGAGCTTTGTGCTTCTTGGTGGAATCGTCATGCTGATTTCTCTTTATCTTTCATTTTATGTCCGCACAGAAGAATGCTGGATTGACAATGAAAATGGAAAACTTGTTGTATACGGGTATTCACAAAGAGGTAATGCCCTGTATCAGCAGATTTTAAAAGAGAAAGTGAAGAGATTGAAGGGGAATAAATCATGAATTTAACAAATACTGAAATTTATCTGTTCTATGCTGCGGTTCTGTTTTACTGCATTAGTACAGTGTTCTATGTCTTATTTTTTGTGGCTAAAAATGAAAAGACATTAAAAGCCGGTTATTGGACATTGCTGATGGCTTTTGTGATGCACACTGCTGCATTGGTAGTGCGTACTATGGCTGCAAAAAGATTGCCTTTAACAAACCAGTATGAGTTTGCAACAAGCTTTACCTGGGGTATTGCTCTGGTGACTTTGGTGTTCAAAAACAAGTTTAAATTCAAAGCACTGGGGGCTGTTGTCTGTCCGATTCTTGTAATCCTGATTGGATATGCTGCCCTTCAGAACAAAGAAATCAATGAACTGATGCCTGCTTTGCAGAGCAACTGGTTGTCGATTCATGTAGGGACTGCAATTATCTCTTATGGATCATTTGGTGTAGCTTTTGGTGTTGCTTTCCTTTATCTGATTCGTGAACAGCTTAAAGACAAAGATTTTGTTGAAAAACATCTGCCAGAGCCTGAGGTTCTTGATCTGATTGGTTATCGTGCAATTGCTTTGGGGTTCATTTTCCTGACTTTGGTCATGATTACTGGAGCTATCTGGGCTGAAAGAGCATGGGGACACTACTGGTCATGGGATTCAAAAGAAACATGGTCCTTGATTACCTGGATTATTTATGCGATTTACCTTCATGTGCGTATTTCACGCGGATGGAGTGGAAAAAAAGCCGCATGGTTTGCATTAATTGGTTTTATCTGTGTAGTATTCACCTATATTGGTGTGAACACATTGATTCCAAGCTTACATAGTTATGCATAAAAAGCTCACGAAAGTGAGCTTTTAAATTGAAATGTCCTTGTGAATTCGATAAGATGAAAGTATCAAGGAGGGTTTACTTATGTCAGTTAAAGAAATCAGCTTTCCTTCCGCAAACGGAAGAGATACCATCAAAGCCTGGAGATATTCACCTTTGGGCAAACCAAAAGGAGTGATTCAGCTGATTCATGGATATGGTGAACACTCTCGTCGTTATCTGCATATGATTGGCAAATACAATGAAGCAGGTTATGTGGTGATTGCGGATGACCATCTGGGACATGGTAAGACGGGTGTTGATGGAGGAACATTGGGTGATCCTCATTCAGGTGGATGGATGACTTACATCAAAGATGAAAAGTCGCTTCATGATATCGCTAAAGAAGAATATCCAGATCTGCCATACTTTGTGTTTGGACACAGCTGGGGAAGCATGCTGGCAAGAGCGTATGCAGCATATCATGGAGAAGATCTTCAGGGACTTCTATTGTGCGGTTTGTGCTCACAATGGAAGGGCTGCGAAGATGCTTATGAAAATGAAGAGTTCAGAAAAGCATTTGAACAGGATCCATATCAGGACGCTGGCGAATGGTTTGGGCGTGTGTTCAGTGGAATGACTGACCGCATTGAAAATCCAAACAGTCCATCAGACTGGATTGCTAATGATTACAATGTTGTCTTGGATCATGCAGGTGATATGTTCAATACATTCAATACAACACTTGAACTTCCATGGGATTTTGTGCAGCTGTATCATTTTATTGAATCGGATGAATGGGCTCCTATGGTTCCATCCAACATTCCGGTTTATCTGATTGCAGGAGATCAGGACCCATGCGGTAATTATGGTGAAGGTCTGTATCATGTGGCAAATCTCTTGGCGCGTTCAGGAAACAAAACAGTGACTCGTGCTTACACAGGGTATCGTCACGAGATTCACAATGAACTTGCGATTCGTGATGAAGTTGTAGCAGGATGCGTTGAGTTTATTGAAAGTACATTTAAATAGAAAATGAAAGGGGTTCGCCAATGCGAACCCCTTAGTTTTTGAATTTTATTCAACAGTTTCCAGATTGAATCCGAAGTAGCGAACAGCGTTGTTGTAGCTGATGTCTCTCACCAGACGTTCAGTGAAGTCTTTGTCATCTGGATATTCACCGTTTTCAACGTATTCACCAATCAGACCGCACAGCAGACGTCTGAAGTATTCATGACGAGTGTAGCTCAAGAAGCTTCTTGAGTCAGTCAGCATACCGATGAAGTTTCCTAATACACCATCAGCAGCCAGTGTAGTCATCTGATCGATCATGCCCTTTTTGTGATCATTGAACCACCAAGCAGAACCCTGCTGCATCTTGCCAGCTGCTCCACCCTGGAAGCACTGCATTGTTGTAACGATAACAGCATTTTCAGTTGGGTTCAATGAATACAGAACTGTCTTTGGCAGGCTGTTTGCACAGTGCAGTGCATTGAGCAGTTTGCCCAGTTCCTGAGTTGAAGGCATTGGTGCGATTGCATCATACCCTGTATCTGGTCCCAGTTTTTCAAACATTGGTGTGTTGTTGTTGCGGATGCATCCATAATGCAGCTGCATACCCCAGTCAAGACGGTGGCATACACTTGCAGTGCGCAGCAGGAATGCAGATTTGAACTTTGTGATTTCTTCATCAGTCAGCTTTTCAGCAGCAACAGCTTTCTTGAAGATGACTTCCAGTTCTTCTTCAGTTGCTTCTGCATAGTTCACGTTGATCAATGCATGGTCAGATGCACGGCATCCCATTTCATGGAAGAATTCCATACGTTCTTCCAGAACATTCATCAGATCCTTGAAGCTGTTGATTGTCTTGCCAGCAGTTGTTTCCAGTCTCTTCAGATAGTCAGCATATCCTGGAGCTTCACAGATCATTGCTTTATCAGGACGGTAGGCAGGGAGTACCTGAACCTTGAAAGATTCATCATCACGAATGATTTTGTGATATTCCAGAGTATCTGCAGGATCATCTGTTGTGCACAGCAGTGTAACACCGCTGTTTTCAATGATCTTTCTTGCAGTCATATCAGGGCTAGCCAGTTTTTCATTGCAGATATTCCATACTTCTTCCCAGTTTTTAGAAGAAAGCATTTCGTTGACACCGAAGTATCTCTGCAGTTCCAGATGAGAGAAGCTGAATACTGGGTTGCCAATGCACTTTTCCAGTGTTTTAGCCCACATCATGAATTTTTCTTTGTCTGGTGCATCACCAGTGATGTATTTTTCATCAACACCACAAGCGCGCATCATGCGCCACTTGTAATGGTCACCGGCACCCTTATCACAAAGCCACAGGCGAGTGATGTTTTCAAAAGAAATATCTTCAGCGATTTCTCTTGGAGAAAGGTGGCAGTGATAGTCCAGAATTGGCATTTTGTCAGCTACTTCATGAAACAGTTTCTTTGCAGTTTCAGTAGTCAGCAGGAAGTCTTTGTTCATAAATGTACTCATGTTTTTCCTCCGTCAGTAAACCGATTTACGGTCTTGATTCCTATGGCTTTATTATAGCTTTTCTTTTCTTAAAATGAAATGGAAAAATGCTTGAAACAGCATGAGATCAAGGTTATACTTTTTTTAAAGGGGTATAAAAATGAGCTGGTAAACCAGTTCACAGGAGGGACATAATCATGAATAAATTAAACCGCCAGATGACATCATTTGTAGATCGTCCAGTTACTGTTATTCAGTTTGGTGAAGGGAACTTTTTACGTGCATTTGTTGACTATATGATCGACATCGCCAATGAAAAAGGTCTTTTCAATGGAAACATCGTTTTGATTAAGCCTATTGAATTTGGATCGGTTGATCGTTATAAAGCTCAGGATTGCCAGTATACAGTACAGCTGAGAGGACGCGTCAATGGTAATGAATATGTGGAAACAAGACAGATTACATCGGTAAAGGATATTGTTTCTCCATTTGATGATTATGAAGAATATATCGCTTTGGCTAAGCTGGATACAGTGCGTTATGTGGTATCCAACACAACTGAAGCAGGTATTGTTTACAATGAAAAAGACGCATTTGAAGAAAAGCTGAATGTGACATTCCCAGCAAAACTGACTCAGTTTTTGCTGACTCGTTATGAACATTTCAATGGTGCAATGGACAAGGGGCTTGTGATGCTGCCAGTTGAATTGATTGATGACAATGGTATCGAATTGAAACGTTGTGTGAAGAAGTACATCAAGCTGTGGAATCTGTCTGAAGGATTTGAAAAGTGGGTGGATGAAGCATGTATCTTCACAAGCACTCTGGTAGATAGAATCGTTACAGGTTATCCATTTGATGAAGCAGAAGAACTGTGGAACACATTTGGCTACAAAGATGAAATCATGGTGACTGCTGAGCCATTTGCACTGTGGGTTATCGAATCTGAAAAGGATATTTCAAAGGAATTCCCAGTGGATAAAGCGCTTGAAGGCAAAGAAGGTATGGGTGTTATCTTCACAGACAATCAGAAACCATACAAGCAGAGAAAAGTACGTATCCTCAATGGTGCGCACACTTCCTTTGTATTGGCAAGCTGGCTGAAGGGCAATGATGTAGTGAATCAGTCCATGAAGGATGATGTGATGAGAGAATTCATGATGAAGACCATCCATGAAGAAGTCATTCCTACATTGACTTTACCTGCAGATGAACTGAAGGAATTTGCGGATGCAGTGGTTGACCGTTTCAACAACCCATTCATCAAGCATGCGCTGCTGGCAATTTCGCTGAACAGTGTTTCCAAGTGGAAAGCTCGCTGTCTGCCAAGCTTCTTGGGTTATGTTGAAAAGTTTGGTAAGCTGCCTGAACATCTGACATTCTCA
Source organism: Erysipelotrichaceae bacterium (assembly GCA_045652605.1). Taxonomy (GTDB): domain Bacteria; phylum Bacillota_I; class Bacilli_A; order Erysipelotrichales; family Erysipelotrichaceae; genus RGIG1896. The sequence goes on along the minus strand of JAZRUQ010000176.1, from coordinate 758 downwards.
ATTGCTGCATTGATGGCATTCTATACAGGTACTGAAATCCGTGATGGCGCACTGATTGGTCATCGCAATGGCCAGGAATATCTGGTAAAAGATGATGCAGATGTACTGGAATTCTTTGCGGCTAATTCATCAAAAGACACTGCTGAATTTGTAAAGGCATATCTGTCTAATGAATCATTCTTTGGTCGTGATATGACACAGATTGAAGGTCTGAGCGAAAAGATGAATGAATATCTCAACGCAATCAGAAAGGAAGGTATGGAAGCTGCTTTGACGCACTTCTTTGGATAAGATGAAACGTACGATTAAGATCCATTCAAATGACAATGTAGCTGTTGCATTGGTACCATTAAGTGCTAATGAAACCATCGAATTCGAAAACGAAAGCGTTGTTTTGAAAGAAGATATCAAACAGGGACATAAGTTCTCATTAAAACCAATCCGTAAAGATGAAAATGTCATCAAGTACGGAGATCCAATTGGCCATGCAACACAGGATATCGAAGAAGGATGTCATGTGCATGTTCATAATGTAAAGACAAATCTGAGCGATATGCTGGAATACTCTTATCGTCCTCAGCTGGCTGAAATGAAGAAAGATGGTCATCGCACATTCATGGGCTATCTGAGAAAAAATGGCGAAGCTGGTATTCGCAATGAAATCTGGATTATTCCAACTGTAGGCTGTGTTAACAGTGTTGTGAAAAAAGTTGAAGCAAAGGCTCAGCATCTGGTTGGTGGAAGTGTTGAAGCTGGTG
>JAZRUQ010000175.1:0-10268 GCA_045652605.1 Erysipelotrichaceae bacterium | reverse complement strand
CAGGTACACAGCTGACAATGCGTACATTCCATACTGGTGGGGTTGCCTCAGGTTCTGACGGGGATATCACTCAGGGTCTTCCTCGAGTTGAAGAACTGTTCGAAGCTCGTACACCTAAGAAAGTTGCAGTACTTGCAAAGATCGATGGTGAAATTACTGAAGTAACTAACACTGATGCTGGTATGCGCATCGTTGTAACAAACGAAACTGAAAGTATCGAACACAAGTGTGACCTGACTCAGACTATCCGTTCATTCCTGAATGTTGGTTCTAAGGTTACTGCTGGTGATAAGCTGACTGAAGGTCAGGTTGCACCTAAGGAACTGCTGGAAGTTGCCGGCGTTAAGGAAGTTCAGAAGTACATTCTGAAGGAAGTTAAGAAGGTTTATGCTTCACAGGGTATCGAAATTTCCGATAAGCACATCGAAGTTATGATTCGTCAGATGATGAAGAAAGTTGTTGTACTGGACGGTGGAGACACTGGACTGTCAGCAGGTCAGACTCTGTCACTGAACAACATGACAAAGATGAACACAAGTGTCCTGCTCTCTGGCAAGCGTCCAGCGAAGTTTGGACCAAACCTGCTGGGTATCTCTAAGGCATCTGTAGAAACAGACAGCTTCCTGTCTGCGGCATCATTCCAGGAAACAACTAAGGTTCTGACTGAAGCTGCAATCAAGGGTAAAGTGGATAACCTGGTTGGTCTGAAGGAAAACGTTATTATCGGTAAGCTGCTTCCATCCGGAACAGGATGCCGTACAGGTGTTCGTCAGACAAACCTGAAGATTGAAGAACGTGCTGCAGAAATTCGTGCAGAACGTGCTGCAAAATCAGCTGCTGCTGAAGAAGCTGCACTTCCTGAAGAAGTGACAACACTTACTGAAGTAGATGAATAAGAAACAATCACCTGAAGAAATTCAGGTGATTTTCTTTATTTCAGGAATGATGGTATACTTTATGTGGTGATTATATGTGGATTCTGATTATTTTGTTCATTTTTCTGCTGACAAGTGATTCCATACGAGTGACAAGAACGAAAATCACAACCAGCAAAGTAAATAAGTCGATTAAATTAGCAGTTATTTCGGATTTTCATAACACAAACGCGGATATCGTCATAAGACACATTCAAGCTATCAACCCTGATGCAGTTTTAATGCCGGGGGATATCGTAGATGAGAATTATTCGATGAAATCGGCTGAGAAACTGTTTAAAGGACTTCAGCAATGGTCTGTATACTTTGTGAGTGGAAATCATGAATACAAGAAGGGTAGAATGTATTCAGATTATCGACAGATACAGAAACTGTTGGATGAGTATCATATTGTCTCGGTTGATAATGCTTACAGAATCGCTGAGTTAAAGGAACAGAAAATCTGGATAGGAGGTATACAGGATCACTGTTGTGATAAAACAAAAGATCCAGATGAACTGGATCAGAAGAATATAGAAAGTGTATGTTCAAATCTGGATGAGGAATTGTTTAGTGTTCTTCTGATGCATCGTCCTGAGCAGTATCATTTTTTGGAACTCTTTCCAATTGATCTTGTGATATCGGGTCATGCGCATGGGGGTCAATGGAGACTGCCTGGAATCAATGGTTTATTTGCACCGCAGCAAGGCTTGTTTCCAAAAAGAGCAGGTGGAGTTTATCTTATGAAACATGGTATTCATCTTGTATCCCGTGGCTTAGCTCATTATTGGTTCTTGCCGCGAATACTCAATCATCGTGAAATCAACGTAATTGAAATTGAAAGGGCAGATTAATTTCTGCCCTTTAATGTTTCGTTCAGTTTATCAAGAATTTTGTATTTGTTGTTGTCAACCTGACCTTCAATAACCCAAAGCAGACATTGGTTTAATGTGGATGAAATCTTTGTACCAGTTAATCCAAGCTGTTTCAAATCAGAACCATTGATCGCAAGCTGCTTGAGTGAGAAACATTCCTGACGCCCTATAATATCAGATACTTGTTTAGAAATCTTATCATAGACTTCTTCACTCAGATCATATGTTCTTCTGAAACCTAGATAATCAAAGAAACTGTCCCCGAACTGATTCAGTCTTTTTTTGACTAGGATTTTATCTGGAATCAGTTCAACTTGACTGTTTTGGATGAAACGGGCAACTGTACCAGTAACTTCGTTGTTCATGCGAAGACGTTTTGCCAGCATAATGAATGTTGATGCAGAGTGCATAGGAATGATCTTATCAGCATTAAAACGACTCAGATGCAGGAAAATTAAAGCCAGACGATAAGTCAGAACTTTAGGTGAATCATGAAGGTCTGTCATGATTTTGTTCCATACGTCAGGGATTTGAGATAGCTGTTTAAGTTCAGGAATCATGACTGAGAAAACATCAAGATATTCATTCAGAAATACATCAAACTCATCACAGACAACGATTTTCTGGAATTCCTGAATAAAGCGTTCCATGGAAATTTTTCTTAAGTTCTGTCTTTCTTCAAACAGAGCTGCTTTTGTAGCAGGTTCGATTTCGAATCCTAATGTTGCGGAGAAACGAATTGCTCGCATGATGCGAAGCGCATCTTCATAGAAACGTTCTTTAGGATTGCCTACACAACGAATAATTTTGTCTTCAAGATCTTTCTGGCCATCAAAATAATCAAGAATATCATGTTTATCATTCAGACAGATTGCGTTAATTGTGAAGTCACGACGCATGCAGTCTTTCTTTAAATCTGTTGTGAATTCAATGGTATCTGGATGTCTGGAATCTGTATAGCCACTTTCAATGCGATATGTAGTAATTTCAATCGGATGAAGGTCAATGACAACAGTCACAGTGCCATGTTTAATGCCGCTGTCAAAAGTTGTATAGCGCTTAAACACTTCTTTTACTTGTTCAGGTGTAGCACTTGTAGCGATATCATAATCTTTTGATGGACGACCTAAAAGTGCATCACGCACAAAACCGCCTGTCAAAACAGCTTCATATTTCTGATTTAATTCTTTTAAACAAGTTTCAATTTGTTTTGGAAATTGGATGTACATAGTTATTCTCCTAGCTATTTACTATTATAAATCTCAAAAGATTGAAACACAATGAATGTCATTGGTTTCGTAAAGTTTTCAAAAGCATGCGTTAAGCATGCTTTGAGTTAAGTAATTCGATAAGTTTTTCATGTGTTGCCGAAGGAACACTCAAGATGATATCAGATGCATCAAGACCTAGAAGCATGCATTGGTGCAAGGTTTTCTTTTCGCATAGACCATGCACAAAACCTGAGATAAATGCATCGCCGCATCCTAATGTACTGTAGACCCGCTTTTCTTCTATTGGATAATAGTGTGCTCCCTTTGCATCATAAAACATAGCACCTTCATGATCGAGTGTCACCACAAGCCACTTCAGACCTTTCATGATTAATTCCTGTGCAGCCACATCCAATGACTGGTCTTTAGAAATAGACATCATTTCATAACGATTGATGATCATACCATGAGCGCTAGCAATTACTTGAGATGAGGATACAGGCTTGCATAAAATCCATTTCATGTTTGGTGTACGATCAAACAGTTTTCTTAAAAAAGCAGGATCATTGCGGTCAGTGATGCCATATTCGCAGGTATTGATCGCAACAGTCTGAAACAAATCTTCCTTATCGATATAATAATCTTCTTGAATTGTAGAAAACAACAGCTCTTTTTCTGCATCAAATGCAGTAATAAAGGTTGGGGTTGGCCCATTGTATGAAACAGGATAGACAAACACGTGATTCTTTTCCAGATCCTTTTGAGCCTCGATTGCAGTCATATCATTTCCCATTTTCGTGATGAAATGAACCTCGTGTTTTAAAAGGCCCAGATTCCATGCAACATTGCGCATTGCTCCACCAAATGCAGTGGTTATGTTCATTTTGTTGCAACGACCTTCACCAATTTTATATCTAGCCTGCATGATTTGATCAACCATGACAGTTCCAATAATACCAACTTTTCCCATGCTTGTGTCCTCTTGTTCATCATATCAGAAATGACTTGAAAAGAGAAGTCAGATTCAGTACACTGAAAATGGAAATGAGGGATGAACATGATTCGTATTGGACAGTCCAGTGATATTCATCAACTGGTTGAAGGCAGAGATCTGATTCTGGGTGGGGTTAAAATTGAACATACAAAAGGCCTGCTTGGGCATAGTGATGCAGACGCTTTGCTACATGCGATTGCAGAAGCAATTTTGGGATCTGTAGCGTTAGGAGATCTAGGTAAACATTTTCCAGATACTGATCCAAAATGGAAAGGAGCAGATTCATTGAGAATTCTTGAAGGCTGCAATGATTTGCTTCATCAGAAAGGATATCATGTAGTTAACATAGATTCTTTGGTGATGATTGAACGCCCAAAGATGGCACCTCATATTCAAAAGATGAGAGAAAATATCGCAAAGGCACTGCATGTTGACGTAGATTTTGTGAACGTAAAGGCAACGCGTGGTGAAAAAATGGGATTTGTCGGTAGAGAAGAAGGCGTTTTGGCGCAGGCAGTTGTGCTTGTGGAAAGTGATTGATGTGGTGATTTGAATGTTTGTGATTGTATTTTTCTTTCAGGCAATTGTCTTTATTGCGTTATTTCGTCTGTTTGTATCAAGGATAAAACGAGTTAGATATCGCACTTTTTCAAAAATTAAATCAAAACCGGTTATACACACAACAAAAACTGCAGACTTTGTGAAGTCTTACAGCACTAAAAACAAAGAGTGTTTTGAACACGAAGTGAAAACATCTTCATTAACTGATCAGCCAAAGAGAAAAAAGAGTCTATGGAATGAACCTTCCTGGGATGATGAGTTGTACGAAAAGAAGTGATGAAGAATCACTTTTTTTTAGAATAGGAAACTTCTGATGAGTTTGTCTTTCATAAAGGAAAAGAATATAATAAGAAACATGAGGTGATTTGCATGGAAATGAAAGAATTATTGGAAATGGGCAAGGAGATTTCTCTGCTAGGGAAATTCATGACTTTGGCAAGCTGGGACATGGAAACTGAAACACCTGAAGGTGGTATGGAAGGTCTGGGCGAAATGATGGAATATCTAAGCGGAATGTATTATGCGAAAGTGACAGATCCAGTATTAAAAGCTGGTCTGGAAGAGTTGAGTACACAGGAATTGTCTGTGCGCGACGCAGCAATTGTGCGCAAGATGAAGGAATCCTTTGATCGTATGGCTAAGATTCCTCAGGATGAATATCTGGCTTATCAGGCGATTTTATCACGTTCTCAGAACATCTGGGCTAAGGCAAAAAGAGAGAACAATTTTGATTTGTTTAAAGATACATTGAAAGAAATCGTATATTACGAAAAGAAGTTTGCAGGATACAATCAGACGACTGAAAAGAGTTTATATGATGTTATGTTGAATCAGTTTGAAAAAGGGTTTACAACAGAAAAGCTGGATGAATTCTTTGGACTGCTGAAATCAGAAATCGTACCTATGCTGAAAAAGATTCAGGAGTCAGGGATTGATTATAAGAAGCCATATGAAGGTACGATTGATGCAGATGTGCAGGAAAAGTACAACAAGAAGCTTGCAGAATATATCGGGTTTGATTTAAGCCGAGGTGTGATTAAACGTTCTGAACATCCGTTTACTACGAATTTAAACAGTGATGATGTCCGTTTTACAAACCATTATTATGAAGATAAGCTGGAAAGCGCACTTTTCTCAACAATTCATGAAGGTGGGCACGGTATGTATGAACAAGGTGTTGCCAAAGAGCTGGACCATACTGCAGTTGCGGGTGGAGCGAGCATGGGCGTTCATGAAAGCCAGTCACGCTTCTATGAAAATCTGATTGGACGCTCTGTATCTTTCTGGACACCGATTTTCGCTGATTTGAACAAAGCATATAACCTGGATATGAACCTGGAAGATTTCATGAATTATATCAATCGTGCAGAAGCTTCACTGATTCGTACAGAAGCAGATGAATTGACTTATCCGCTTCATATCATGATCCGTTATGAGATTGAACAGATGTTGTTTAAAGATGAAATCACAGTGGATCAGCTGCCTGAAGTATGGAATCAAAAAGTCAAGGAATTCCTTGGTATTGATGTTCCGACAGATGCTCAAGGTGTTTTACAGGATGTGCACTGGTCAGGCGGTATGTTCGGCTACTTCCCAAGTTATGCCATCGGCAGTGCAATTGCATCACAAATCATGGCGGCAATGAAAAAAGAAATGGATGTTGATCAGCTGCTTCTTCAGGGTGATCTGAAACAGATTGGTGCATTCCTTGATCGTCATATTCATCAGCATGGAGCAATTTATACAACTGATGAACTGCTGGACATGATGATGGGTGAATCCTTTAATCCACAATATTATGTTGATTATCTGAAAGACAAATACACAGAACTTTATCATTTAAACTAGATTCGGGAAACCGAGTCTTTTCTTTTTGTAACCGTTTACATTGTGAAATGAAAAATATATACAAAATAGGTTAAATATAAATTTTATGTAAAGTAAAAGAGCATGGAAGCGCTTGCATAAGTTGATTGAGCAGTGCTATGATGAGCTTATAGAAGTTCACTATCTTATAAAAAGGAGGAAAAGATAATGAAGAAACTAATTTCACTTTTGCTGGCTCTGTTGATGGTTGTTTCCATGGCAGCATGCGGCAGTGACACACCTGATGCAGGTAATGATGGAGGAACTGAAGTAGAAAACAAACTGGTTGTTTATACTCCTAACTCTGATGGTCTGATTAACGCTGTAATTCCTGCATTCGAAGCTAAGACAGGAATCAAGGTTGAATTGATTACTGCTGGTACTGGTGACTGCTTGACTCGTATCGAATCAGAAAAAGAAAATCCTTATGCTGACGTAATTTTCGGTGGTATGAGCGCTGCTAACTTTGAAAAGCATCCTGATTTGTGGGAAGCTTACACTACACCATATGATTCATCTCTGCCTGAAGCTTATCAGAACTGGAAGGGTTATGTAACTCGTTACTGCCTGGATGGATCTGCAGCTCTGCTGGTTAACCTGGATGTGTTTAAGGATCTGGGCCTGAATCCAGATGAATTCACAGGATATAATGACCTGCTGTGGCCTGAACTGTTCGGTAAGATTGCTATGGGTGACCCTGCAAACTCAAGCTCTGCATGGGCTGAACTGACTAACATGCTGCTGGTTATGGGTAATGAACCATATGATGAAGCTGCTTGGACTTGGGTTGAATCTTTCATCGCTAACCTGAATGGTATCAGCATTGATTCTTCTTCAAAAATCTATAAGGGTGTTGCTGAAGGTGAATATGCAGTTGGTGTTTCTTATGAAGACCCTTGCGTATCTCTGTTGATTGATGGTGCTACTAACCTGAAGCTTGTTTATCCAGAAGAAGGTGCTGTATGGCTGCCAGCTGGTTCTGCAATTGTTAAGGGTGCTCCACATCTGGAAAATGCAAAACTATTCATGGATTTCCTGCAGTCTGAAGAAGGTCAGCAGGTTATCGCTACAACTACAGCTCGTCCTGTAAATACTTCTATTTCTAATACAAATGAGATGATTCAGCCTTTCTCTGAAATCAACCTGGCATATGAAGACATCCCTTACTGCGCAGAAAAGAAATCTGAATGGCAGAAGAGATGGACTGATCTGTTCATGGACGCAGCTGAATAAGAAACATAATAATAAGGAGTTGGAATTATGAGTGTTAAGATTAAAATTGTTGATGCTGTAAAACGTTATGGCAATAATACCATTATTTCCGACTTATCACTGGATATTAAGGAGGGTGAATTTTTCACCCTCCTTGGTCCATCTGGATGTGGTAAGACAACGTTGCTTAGAATGATTGCAGGATTCAATTCGATTGAGGGTGGAGATTTCTACTTTAATGAAAGAAGAATCAATGATATGGACCCTGCAAAACGCAATATCGGGATGGTGTTTCAGAACTATGCGATTTTCCCGAACATGACTGTTGAAAATAACGTTGCGTTTGGTTTGAAAAATCGTAAACTTTCAAAAGATATCATTAAGCAACAGACTGACAAATTCCTGAAGCTGATGCAGATTGAAGAATATCGTGATCGTATGCCTGATCGTCTTTCTGGTGGTCAGCAGCAGCGTGTTGCACTGGCAAGAGCACTGGCAATTACTCCGGATGTTCTTTTGATGGATGAACCTTTGAGTAATCTGGATGCTAAACTTCGTGTTGAAATGCGTACTGTTATTAAACATATTCAAAACAGTGTGGGAATTACAACTGTTTATGTAACCCATGACCAGGAAGAAGCTATGGCTGTGTCTGACCGTATTGCAGTTATGAAGGATGGTTATATTCAGCATGTAGGTACACCAAAAGACTTGTATCAAAGACCTGCTAATCTGTTTGTATCAACATTCATTGGACGTACTAATCTTTTGAATGGTGAACTTGTCATGAAAGATGAAAAGGCAGTTCTGGTACTTCCTGGAAATCATGAGTTTGTGTTGGATTCAGTCAAAGAAGAAGAAAAGAAAAATCAGAAAGTCATTGCAAGCATTCGTCCGGAAGAATTCGTGGTCAGCGAAACAGATACAACAGGTATCCCTGCAAAGATTGAAGATTCAATTTTCCTGGGATTGAATACACATTATTTTGTTCGTCTTGAAACTGGAGAAGAAGTAGAAATTATCCAGGAATCAAAGATTGACAGCATCATTCCTAAGGGCTCAGAAGTGTATCTGGGTGTAAAGACAGAAAAAATTAATGTTTTCAATGAAGATGGAAGTAGAAATGTTGTAACAGGCGTAAAAAATGACTTGGATATCTACAGAAAAGGATAGTTATCATGAGTACATTGGCTGAAAAGAAAAATAAAAAGAGAGACATCTGGATTGTTATATCTTTATCGATACTGGCAGTTTATGGGTTGTTTCTGATTTATCCATTGGTTAAACTGCTGTTTCAGGCGGTTTATGTTAATGGGGAATTTACGCTGGAACATTTTATTGAATTCTTCTCTCGTAGTTATTATACGAAGACAATTTATAACAGTTTTATCGTCAGTATCAGTGCAACAGCAATTACGCTGGTCATTGGTATTCCTTTGGCTTATTTCTATCAGATGTATGAGATTAAAGGGAAGACAATTCTGCAGATCATCATTATTCTATGCAGTATGAGTGCACCATTTATTGGAGCGTATTCATGGATTCTCTTACTGGGTAGAAGTGGTCTGATTACAGAGTTCATTTATAATCTGACTGGTTTTAAAATGCCTAGTATTTATGGTTTTAATGGAATTCTGCTTGTTTTGTCGCTTCAATTGTTTCCGCTGGTGTTCCTGTATGTATCAGGTGCATTGAAGAATATTGATAATTCCTTGCTGGAAGCATCTGAAAACATGGGATGCTCAGGGGTGGCGCGTTTTTTCAAAGTTGTCATTCCTTTGTGTATGCCTACAATTTTGGCTGCAACATTGCTGGTATTCATGCGTGCATTTGCAGACTTTGGAACACCGCTGTTGATTGGTGAAGGTTATCGAACTTTCCCTGTTATCATTTATAATGCGTACTTCTCTGAAGTAGGTACAAATCATGCATTTGGTGCCGCTGTGTCTGTTATTGCGATTTTGATTACTGCGATTATTTTCTTGGGACAGAGATTTATCAACAGCAAGTTCCAGTTCACAATGAATGCACTTCATCCAATTGAAAGAAAACAGCTTCGTGGATGGAAGAATCTTCTTGTGCATATTTACTGCTGGGGTATTGTGCTGATTGCGTTTGCACCACAGGTTTATGTTATCTACACTTCATTCCAGAAAACATCAGGTAAACTGTTTGTGGAAGGATTCTCGCTGGATAGTTATCGTGAAGCATTTAAAAACATGGGTAGAGCGATCCCTAATACATTCTTGATTGGTGGAGCAGCATTGTTGATTGTCATCGTTCTTGCAATTCTGATTTCTTATCTGGTAGTAAGAAGAAACAACACTGCAAACAAAGCAATTGATACATTGTCAATGATTCCATATATCATTCCTGGTTCGGTTGTAGGTATCGCGCTGGTTATTGCGTTTAACACAAAACCTCTTGTTTTGACAGGTAGTGCAGCAATCATGATCATTGCATTGGTTATTCGAAGAATACCTTACACAATTCGTTCTTCAGTTGCGGTATTGCAGCAGATTCCGATGTCGATTGAAGAAGCTGCGATTTCTCTGGGATCTACAAAACTGCAGGCATTCTTTAAGATTACAGTGCCAATGATGGCAAATGGTATCTTGTCAGGTGCAATTTTATC
>JAZRUQ010000174.1:0-3805 GCA_045652605.1 Erysipelotrichaceae bacterium | reverse complement strand
CATGTTGTCCGCATGCCAATTCTCATTGATAACGTTGAACACATTGAAAATGAAACAATTACTCTTGAAGAGTTTACTGAAAAAATGAAGCAAGGATGCATTGCTAAAACAAGTCAGCCATCTCTAGGCAAGTTGACCGCTTTCTGGGATAAACTCCTTGAAACTTATGATGAATTGATTTATGTTCCTATTTCATCAAAACTCAGTGGTTCATACAATTCTGCTGTTTTAGCAGCTCAGGATTATGATGGAAAAGTTACTGTACTTGATGCACACTTTGTCTGCGCGCCTATGCAGTTTCTTTTGAAAGAGATTCATAAACTTATTGAAATGGGAATGAGCTGCGAAGATATCAAGAATTTTGTTGAAAACAACATGTCCATGCATGCTATTCTGATTCCCGAAGATCTGATTTATCTGAAGCGTGGTGGCCGTATCTCTGCCGCAGCTGCTGCACTGGGAAACATGCTGAAAATTGTGCCAATGCTCAGCGTAGAAGATGGAGCACTGGATGTCTTTGATAAAGTCCGCACAACAAAGAGAGCTTATAAAATGGCTTTTGAATTTGCAACCCAGCTTGACAATCTCAATGACTATTACTTTTTAGTTCTCTACGGAGGTACAGAAAGTGATGCATCAAAAGAACTTTATCAGAAATTATCAGAAATCATCGATCCACAGGATCTCTACTATGGACCTATTACTCCTGTCATCCTGGCGCATACAGGACCAGGTACAATTGGAATTGGTTATGTAAAGAAATTAAAACCCATTATTGAAAGCATGTAAAAAGTCCTCTTATTGAGGACTTTTTTCATACCCTAACAAAGACATTGCTTCGCTGTCCCAAACAATTTCACACTCATATGCTCTTGAATATGCATCATTGGCTGTATAGTAGCTGATTTCACCTGCATCAATTGCTTTCAACAGAACAGGCAACGCCTCTTTTGATACTGCTAATTGAAGTATATGGGGAGAACCTGACGACTTTGAATCATCCAGATTTAAACCCATATGATCTTTTACACCCAAAATTCGAACTCCTCTTAGAAGTTCCGCGAAAACATGCTGACGTTCTCTATCTTCCAAAGTAACATAAATATCTACAATCTGATTAGGCATCAAAGCATTAGCTGCAAGTTTCACAAGATTTGTCTCTACAGCCAGTAAAACCTGACCATCTTTTAAATCAAATAAAACAGCATCGTTTGCTTCATCAGCATTTGATAGTGCAGACTTATAAAACAAAGAGCCTTCAGGAATATACCCTTTTGAATTGCTTATCATACCTAACACTTCATCTTTTAAGACATATGCTTTCTGATCAACATAAACAGCAGGAATCCATATTGTATCCAGATGACTTTCATCAATAACAGTACGTGGAGATAAATCCACTTTGGCAACTACCACCTCAATAAGATTCAATCTTTTAGATACTTCATAATCCACCCACCACGGAAGAACATAACACCCAATACAAACAATCAACAATGCAGTTAAAAAAAACAGTATTTTCTTTTTCATAAATAACCTCCTACTTAAGTTATTCACTGAAAAACGCAGAAACCTCACACAAAAATAAAAAATCGGGAAAAGAAATTCCCGATTTTTAAATTTATGCTTTAACTGTAATTGTTGTTCCATCTGGACCTGGAGTATTTGCCAGATATTCAACGATTTTAGCCTTCTGCTCAGCTTTGCAAGGTTTGCATGAAATAACTGCAAGTTCCTTTTCAACCAATGCAGCTGCTAAACCTGAACATCCAGGATAACCACAGCCGCCACAGTTGTAACCTGGCAGCATGCCAGTAACTGTTTCTGTACGTTCATCAACCTGAACATAGAACACTTTACCAGCAATACCAAGAATCAGCCCCATCAAAGCACTGACAACTGTCATCATTAAAATTGCATTCAGCATTTGTTATTCTCCTTCTATGATTTTAGATTGACTTGGATGATTTGCGCAGCTAGAAATACTGCAGCCTGAACACTCTTCTTTCAGATTCTCACACCCCTCAGGAACAGGAGTTCTGTGATTGAGATAATACAGGGCAGCATATAATCCTCCCATAGTCAGGGCAAAGATTGCTGCGTAAATAGCGTTGTTCATTAAACCAGACCTGCAAAACCGCTGAAAGCCAAAGCCATCAGAGCAGCGGCAACAAGTGCAACTGGATTACCCTTCCATGCAGTTGGAGTGTCTGCAGTATCCAGACGTTCACGCATGCATGAGAAGATGTAAAGAACAAGCAAGAATCCAAGTGGAACAGAGAATGAGTTCACCAGCATTTCTACAAAACCGTAGTTCTGAGTGATGTTGTCTTTTGCAACATACAGAACTGCACAGTTTGTAGTGATCAGTGGAAGATAAATCCCCAAAGACTTATACAGCGCAGGGCTGAACTTTTTGATGAACATTTCAGTGAACTGAACAAAGCTAGCGATTACCAGAATGAAAGTAATCAGCTGCATATATTCAATACCCAAAGTTACCAGAACACCGTGATACAGGAAGTAAGTGATGATAGAAGCACCCATGATTACAAAGATAACCGCAACACCCATACCTACTGCTGAGCTAGTTTTCTTAGATACACCCAGGAATGGGCACATACCGAAGAACTTAGTCAGGATAATGTTGTTGATCAAAACAGCGGCAATCGCCATTGAAAATAATTCTGCCATAACTTATTTAGCCTCCTTTTTTTCTTTCTTTGCAGGCTTGTTTTTTAAAACTGCAAACAATGCAGCGAAGCATGCAAATGTAAGGAATGCACCAGTTGATGTGCTGAACATTGAAATCTTGAATGGTTCAAGGAAGCTCAGACCAACGTGCAGAATGACCTGATTGTTGAATGGATTTGTGATTGTCCAGCTTGCAGTTGCAAGGAACTCACGAACGAAAGAGATCAGCAGCAGGCTGAATGTATAACCCAGACCCATACCGATTCCATCCAGCGCAGAATCCAGGATTCCGTTTTTAGAAGCAAAAGCTTCAGCACGACCCAGGATAATGCAGTTTACAACGATCAGAGAAATAAACACACCCAGATTAGCGTACAGCTGAGGCATGAATGCTGCCATCAGCATTTCAACCGCACTTACCAATGAAGCAATTACAACGATGTACACTGGAATACGGATTTCATCTGGTGTAATTTTTCGAATTGCAGAAATAATCATATTGGAAGCAGTCAGAATCAAAGTTACACAAAGCCCCATACCGATTGCATTATCCAATGTAGTAGAGATAGCCAGAGCTGAGCAAAGACCCAGATACAGACCGAATACTGGATTTTCTTTTACGAAACCAGCAATGAAATTTTCTTTACGATTCATATTGGGACCTCCTTTACTGCGCCTGAGCCAAAATATCTTTGACTGCGTCTAAAATTGCTGTACTTGTGATTGTAGCACCTGATACAACATCAACATCAGCTGAATCAGCATCTACGATTGCTGCTGGCAGCTTGTCGATTGCATTTGTACCGATACCTGGTGTTTCGTTGTCACCAACTACTTTTACATCAACGATATCAGAACCATTCAGTACTACTGTTACTGTTACATCTCCGCCAAAACCTGCAGCTGTTGCAGTATAGCTGTCGCCTTCAACAGTTGTATCTGTTGCATCATCAGTTGAAGCACCAGTATCTGCATCAGCATCTGTATTTTCGCCTGTTGCTTCTTTCAGGGCTGCCTGAAGTGCTGCAAAGACAGATTTAGAAGTGAATGTAGAACCAGATACTGCATCAACTTCAGAAGTCAGTGTTGCACCAGCATAAGCTGAAAGAGC
>JAZRUQ010000173.1:0-9057 GCA_045652605.1 Erysipelotrichaceae bacterium | reverse complement strand
CAAACAGTGGTAATTGTCTTGTCCGCTCAGGAATGATTAAAAAAACATCAGCTGGTGTTTACATGTACCTGCCGATGGGACTGAAAGTTTTCAATAAAATTCAGGAAATCGTTCGTGAAGAAATGAATGACGCTGGTGCACAGGAAGTTTCCATGCCAGCATTGATCAGCGAAGATGTTTATGTTGCATCAGGACGTCGTGCCAACTTTGGAAGCAGCATGTTCTCATTAAAAGACCGTTTCAATAAGCCATTTGTATTAGGACCTACACATGAAGAACTGTTTGCGATGGCAGCTCAGATGAAGATCCGTTCTTATAAAGATATGCCATTCAACATCTATCAGTTCCAGACTAAATTCCGTGATGAACCACGTCCTCGTTTCGGTCTGATTCGTGTTCGTGAATTTGTCATGAAAGATGCATATACATTCGATACAAATCTGGATGGATTGAATATCAGCTATCAGAAAATGTTCGATGCTTATAAAAAGTCTTTTGACAGAATGAAACTGGACTACAAGATTGTACGTGCAGATACAGGTGTTATGGGTGGTCTTCTTTCTGAAGAATTCCAGGCTGTGACTCCAATCGGCGAAGATACACTGGTGCTGTGCGACAGCTGTGATTATGCATCAAACATTGAAGTATCTGAATGCATCACAAAAGAAAACACTGAAACTGTTGAACTGCTGGAAAAAGAACTGGTGGAAACACCACATGCAAGAACAATCGAGGAAGTTACTGATTTCCTCAATGAACCTGCAGTAAAGTTCGTTAAAACACTTATCTACAGCATTGATGGCAAGCCATATGCAGTCATGGTACGTGGAGATAGAGATGTCAACGAAGTTAAGATTCAGAAGCTGATGGGTGCAAACGAAGTCATGCTGGCAGATGCAGAAACTGTTGTAACTGTAACTGGTGCAGCTGTTGGTTTTGCAGGACCTGTTGATATCAAGTGCCCTGTTCTGATGGATAATGAAGTGGCTCAGATGACAAACTTCATCATTGGTGCAAATCAGACCGGATACCACTATAAAAACGTAAATCTGAGAGATTTCACAGTCTTCAAGACTGCTGATATCCGCAACATTCAGGAAGGCGACATCTGCCCTAAATGCGGTGGACGCATTCATTTCGCAAAAGGTATTGAAGTTGGTAACACATTCAAACTTGGAACAAAATATTCTGATGCATTGAACCTGAAATATCTGGATCAGACAAACCAGCTTCAGCCAGTATGGATGGGAAGCTATGGTATCGGTATTGGCCGATGCATGGCTGCAGTTGCTGAACAGTACTGCGATGAAAACGGACTGAAATGGCCTGTCAGCGTAGCTCCTTACGAAGTTGCAATCGTTTTGATTTCTGGTAAAGATGAAGTACAGACTGCCCTTTCTGAAAAGCTGTATGCAGATATGAAGAAAGCTGGTATTGATGTACTGTTGGATGATCGTGATGAAAGACCTGGTGTCAAGTTCAAAGATATGGATCTGATTGGTGTCCCTTACCGTCTGACTGTAGGTAAGAAAGCTTCAGAAAATATGGTTGAATTCAAATCACGTGATGGTCAGATCAGCATGGATCTGAATGCTGATGATGCAGTTGCAACACTGCTTGATCTTATCAACAAAGAAAAAGCTCACTAAAATGCAAAACCTGTCTAACGACAGGTTTTTAATTTATTATTTAATTTCTGATAAATCGGAATCATTTCCGGTTCTGTGCATTTTTCGATCGCTTCATCTAAAGTCATCCATGCAAGCCCACTATTTTCATCTTCTTTTATGCAAAGAAGTTCTGATTCATCTGCTTCCAGTAAATAAGTCACATTAAGATGAAGATGAGCATTAACAAACTTGCCACGTTTGATGTGTGATGGTACAGTCAGAATTTCAACTGAATAGATTTTATCACTGACTGGTCTGATGTTTTTCAGACCTGTTTCTTCTTGCGCCTCTTTCAGTGCAACTTCCAAGAGATACTCATTTCCATCAGCATGACCACCTGTCCATGACCAGGATTGATAAATGTTATGATAACACATCAAAACCTTTGTACGATCAGAATTGACAATCCAGCTGGATGCTGTGAAGTGATGCAGAAGTTGATTACGCGTAAACACATCAGGTTCACAAACTGCCTTAAGCAAAACAGGAAGATCCGACTCTTCCTGTTGATTGCTAGATTGGAATTCATGAAGCTGTTCAATCAGCTTCTGAATCATTAAAGTACTCCCTTGACAGCTTTTACGATAGCTTCTGCATCCATTTCATATTTATGCAGAAGTTCAGCAGGTTTGCCGCTTTCACCAAATACATCTTTCTGACCAATACGAATAATACGTACTGGCTGTTTTTCAGAAAGCAATTCACACACTGCAGATCCCATACCTGTCAGAATACTGTGTTCTTCACATGTAATCAATACATCATGAGTCTTTGCAAGTTCAACCAGACACTGTTCATCCAAAGGCTTGATTGTATGAAGGTTCACAACAGTAACTTCAATTCCTTCAGCTTTGAGTGTTTCATAAGCCTTCAATGCTTCATGTACAAGACATCCAGTTGCAAACAATGCAACTTTAGAACCTTTTCTTAAAACATTAGCTTTTCCTAATTCAAATTTATAGTCAGGATGATCATTGATGATTTCAACAGCACTGCGCCCAAGACGAACGAAACATGGACCATTGATTGCAGCAACAGCTTTTACTGCAGCTTCTGCTTCAGGACCATCACAAGGCTGTACAACTGTCATACCAGGGATCACACGCATCAAACCAATATCCTCAATCGTCTGATGAGATGCACCATCTTCACCTACTGTAATACCAGCATGAGAAGCACAGATTTTAACATTCATCATAGGATATCCAATAGAGTTACGAATCTGCTCATAAGCACGACCAATCGCAAACATGGCAAAGCTGCTTGCGAAAACAGTCTTGCCATTGGCAGCTAAACCAGCTGCAACAGCCATCATATTGCCTTCAGCAATCCCCATGTTGAAATGACGCTCAGGAGCAACTTTTTTCATTACACCCGATTTTGTCGAACCAGATAAATCAGCATCCAAAACAACGATATCTTCTCTTTCCTCGCACAGCTGTGCAAGTGTTTTACCATATGCATCACGAGTCGCAATTTTAGCCATCTTAGTTTACCCCCAGCTCTTCAAGTGCAGCTTTCAGCTGTTCAGCATTTGGTGCAACACCATGCCATCCAGCCTGATTTTCCATAAAGGAAATTCCCTTACCCTTCACAGTATGGGCAAGAATCATAGTAGGTTTCCCCTTGCATGCACGTGCTTTTGCAAATGCATCTTCAATTGATGCATAATCATATGGATTTTCAAGATCGACAACATTCCATCCAAAAGCTTCAAACTTTTTATCCAATGGTGTAGGATTCATGACATCTGTCACGTTCCCATCAATCTGAAGACCATTAAAGTCTAAAATCGCACACAGATTGTCAAGTTTGTAATGAGCTGCAGCCATTGCTGCTTCCCAGATCTGACCTTCCTGGCTTTCACCATCACCGCACAGAACATATGTTCTGAAATCATTATGATCAAGCTTATTTGCTAAAGACATCCCTACCGCAACAGAGAGTCCCTGTCCCAGTGAACCTGTCGACATATCAACTCCACGGACCATTCTCATATTTGGATGTCCCTGAAGATTTGCATTCAAATTTCTGAACTTCATCAATTCAGATTCAGGGAAAAATCCTTTAGCTGCTAAAACAGAATACAGTACTGGACTTGCATGTCCTTTTGAAAGTACAAATTTATCTCTGTGAACATGATCTACATTCTCTTCAGTTACATTCATTTCATTAAAATACAATGTAATCATTAATTCAACAGCACTCAAAGAACCACCTGGATGTCCTGATGCTGCCTGATTTGTCATTTTCAGAATATTAGCACGAACATTCACCGCAAGTTTTTCACGATCTTGATAATTCATAATCATTCTCCTTCTCAACAGATTTATTTTATCAAAAGAAAACGCAAAGTTGAACACTTTACGTTGATTTTCTATAAGTTAATTTTTGCACAAAATCAATTGATTTCTGAAGCACAACAGAAATGAGAATCATCCACAAAGTCCAGCCAAAAACAGATGCCAAATCAAGATTCAGACGCCCTATATTCATTTGCCGCCCAATCCCTGCACCTACTTGTCCCAATATTTCTGCCATGACACATACTTTAAAACCCATTCCGATTCCTGTCTTAAAGCTTGAAAACACTTCAGGAAGCAGCATAGGAAGCTGTATTTTTAGCCACTTATCTTTCAAAGAAACAGGATAGATGACAAATAAATCATGGGTCTGCTTTAAAATGGTTTCTGTACGAACAAGAAACTGTCCATAAAAAACAGGAAACAGAATACAGAAGACAATCACACTGACACTTTTTTCCTGACCAAGCCAAATCAGGATAATCAGAATATAAGTAATATTAGGGATAGTCTTGATTATTTGGTATACAGGTTCAAAAAGATTTTTAGCTTTAGGAAAATTTCCATTCATGATACCAAGCAAAGCGCCAAAGATTAAAGAAACAACACAACCTATCAATGAACGACAAGCTGTTGAAAACAGAATGACAATAAAATCAGGTCGCCTTATCTGTTCAATCATTGAATGAGCCACATCAAAAGGACCTGGCAACAGAAATTCATTATTCAAAACAAAAGCTGCCAAAGTCCAAACAAAAATCAGAAGTAGTGATGTCATCCATGTTTCTTTCTTCATATGTTAATTATAGTCAAATCTTTATGAAAAGAAAAGGCAGGATTACTCCTGCCCTGCAATCGATGGATCATAGTTGATATCAAAGAGCGAAAGGAAATCATGCAGTTCACTTTCACATTCTTTTGCATCACGATATTTTAATCCCATGCGTTCATAACATTTCACAATCAGTTCTGCACTTGGCACCCCTAAAGTTTCTGCGCTAACAGTTTCAATGTCGTTTTTCAAAGCTTCTGCATCTTTCGAATAATCTGACAACGTATTTTGAATCTGGTTTAAAACACCTTCTATTAAAGCTTCATTTTCGTCTGTATAACGCACAAAGATACTAGCCTGAGGATAGCCCTCAAAACCTGTTTCCATCTGCCAGAAAGCCTGCAAATCACTGATAATCTGCAGCTGAAGCTCTTTCTGCTTCCCTTTAGCAATCGTTGCAGTAGCTGCAGGTTCCGCAATCAATGCAGCATCCGCATGACCACTCAAAAGTGCAACCTGAGCTTCTGTCACTGAATTATAATATAGGATATCTTCAACACCCAACTGATTCTTAATGCGTTTAAACACCAGTCCAGGTACGGCATTTTCACCAAACGCTGCAAATTTAACAGACTCAGAAAGTTCAATCCCCTGTTTTGCCACAACATAGAGATTGCCCCATGTCACAACAGCCGCAAGACGATATTCTGATTTACCTGACTGTGCAAGTTTAACCCCTAAATTTGTAGGTGCAACAATGATATCATATTCAGGATTTGGATTTACAAAAGCAGTCTGAAGCACATCAGATCCATCTACAAACACAAGATTGTGCTTGTTTTCACTGGCAAGATGGGCCAGTGAAATCGCTGGTGCTCCTGTAGGAGATAAAATACTTAAAGATTCTTTTGAAACAGGTTTAGTGCTGGAACATCCAACCAGCATCAGAAAAACGAAACATAAAACTATGATTTTTTTCATACATGACCTTCTTTCAATAAGGGCATATCCTAAAGGATATGCCCTGTTTCTTATTTATCGTTGTGATAATTGTGGTGAGTTACAGCTTCATTCACCAATGACTTGATGCCTTCTTCCAAAGACAGAGTCAGAGAATCACGGCTTCCGAAACGACGCAGTGTAACTGTTTCATTTTCAACTTCACCATCACCAATAACAATCTGCACAGGAACTTTGTGAGTCTGAGCTTCACGAATTCTGTATCCCAGTTTTTCATTGCGGGCATCAACTTCAGCTCTCAGACCAGCTGCATTCAGCAAGTCACAAACCTTGTTTGCGTAGTCAAGATGCTTTTCATGATGCACTGGTACAACAACAATCTGACGAGGAGCCAGCCACAGTGGGAAAGCACCTGCATAATGTTCAATCAAAATACCGATAAAACGTTCAATTGAACCGAAGATAACACGATGCAGCATGATTGGACGCTTCTTAGTTCCATCAGAATCTACATAAGTCAGATCAAAACGTTCAGGCAGATTCATATCCAGCTGAATTGTACCACACTGCCATACACGTCCTAATGAGTCTGTCAGATGGAAGTCCAGTTTAGGACCGTAGAATGCACCATCACCCGGATTTACTTTGCAAGTCTTGCCTGCTGCCAGACATGCAGCTTCCAGCGCAGCTTCAGCCTTATTCCAAACAGCGATATCACCGATGTACTTTTCTTCTGGACGAGTTGACAGTTCAATGTTGTAAGTCAATCCAAATACTGCATACACACGGTCAATGAAGTTGATCAAACGCACTACTTCACTTTCAATCTGATCTTCTCTCATAAAGATATGAGCATCATCCTGTGTAAATGTACGTACACGGAACAGACCATTTAAAGCACCTGATGCTTCATGGCGATGTACCTGACCGAGTTCTCCAATACGAAGCGGCAGATCTTTATATGAATGAAGACCATTCTTATACACCAGCATACCACCTGGACAGTTCATTGGTTTTACCGCAAAGTCACGATCATCAATATCTGTTGTATACATGTTTTCTTTGTAGTTTGCCCAGTGTCCTGAAGTTTCCCACAGTTCTCTAGACAGCATGATTGGAGTCTTAGTGAACTTATAGCCTTCTTTTGTATGTTCTTCATACCAATAGTTTTCCAGTACATTTCTTAAAATCATACCGTTAGGCAGGAAGAATGGGAATCCTGGACCATATTCGCTCATCATGAACAGTTCAAGTTCACGACCCAGTT
Organism: Erysipelotrichaceae bacterium; assembly: GCA_045652605.1. Lineage (GTDB taxonomy): Bacteria > Bacillota_I > Bacilli_A > Erysipelotrichales > Erysipelotrichaceae > RGIG1896. Next base: position 2,085 of record JAZRUQ010000173.1, on the reverse strand, counting down.
TCTTATGGTCACGTTTCTTTGCTTCTTCCAGCATATACAGATGATTGTTCAGATCTTCTTCAGTTTCAAAGCAGACACCATAAATTCTCTGCAGCATGGCATTGTTTGCATCACCCTTCCAGTATGCACCTGATACCTTCAAGAGTTTGAAATGCTTGATCATCTTTACAGATTCAACGTGTGGTCCACGGCAAAGATCTGTAAAATCACCCTGACTGTAGCAGCTGATGACTGTATCAGCTTCATCCATATGTGAAATCAGATCAATCTTGTACGGATCATCATGGAACATTTCCAAAGCTTCTTCCTTAGAGATTTCCTTACGTACAATACGCTTTCCATCCTTGGACAGTTTCTTCATTTCCTTTTCAATCTTAGCCAAATCATCTTCACGAATAACTGCACCCTGCAGGTCAATGTCATAGTAGAAACCTTCATTGATGACAGGTCCTACCCAGAACTTTGCCTGAGGATAAAGATGTTTAACGGCCTGTGCCAGCAAGTGTGCACAGCTGTGATTCAAGACACTTAACTGTTCATGTTCTTTAATGTTGATCATTTTCTTTTCCTCCCTAAAAAATAAAAAACGCCCTGCAAAAAGGACGTCATCAACGCGGTACCACCTTTATTCAGAGAATCATCTCTGCACTTTGCTGCTTTAACGGGCAGTCCCGGTTTTCCATTTCCTGAAAACACTTCACAAGGAGTAACATTCAATGTTTGCATTTCGTTTTCACCAGCCACGAAACTCTCTACATCCACATTTGAATATCATATCTTGTTCATCAGTCTATATTAAATTTTACACTGTTTTATAACTTTGTCAATCAAATTAAAACAATGCTCATTCAATAAGATTGATTCTGTGAAGGTGTCTGATATGGATAATTCTGGAAGTAATCAATAAACTTGGAATCCAGATTTTCATTGTTGTACAAAAGCATATAATCCTGGTTGACAACAGCGTAATACTTTTCCATGGCGCCATTGATTTTTACTTCAATATAACCATTTTTATCAGCTTCATTGAGCCATTGAGATGCACTCGAATTATTACGATCAAAACGAAGCAGATAAAAATCCGCAGAATCCATACCAAACGTATACCCTTCCATTGCATTGCCATCAAGATCCTGAATCTGCGTAGGATTATTCAATGTGTAATTCTGAGACAGATAATCCAGATACCCTTTCGCATTCCCTGTTGTGGATTCAGGACTGGCTGAAGGTGTTGCAGATGGCGTAGGACTTGGTGCAGGTGTTGTTGTCGGTGAAGTCGTTGAACAACTGCAGCCAGTTAAAATCAATGCTAGACTAAGTACAATCAGTTTTCTCATAGTTTCACTCCTGTCACACTACAGGATAATCACTAAATTTGATTTTATGACTGTTTTATAAAATTTGTTCCATTCCAACTTTCTGCACACTCATCCCTAAAGATTCATAAAACCTCATGGCAGAAGCATTAAATCCCCAGACATTGAGAGTGACATTGTAATATCCATTCTCTTTTGCATATTCTAAAACATATGCATACAAAGCTTTTCCAATGCCCTGAGAACGACACGTTTCATCAACACATAAATCATCAATATATAATGTTTTAATATCAGTCAGTACAGAATGGTTTATATGCTTCTGAGTCATACAGAAACAATAGCCCATCATCCAGTTGTTTTCATTCACAGCACAAAAAACAGAACATAGCGGATCATTGAATAACTGATTTAATTCTTCAGTATTGTATTTATGAGCAGCTGCTTTAAACAAATCTGGGCGCCCCATATGGTGAACTTCACCAACCTGATCCAGCAAACGATGCAGACCTTCAATATCCAGTGGTGTTGCCTTGCGAATCATCATACTCTCATCTCCAAACCATACGTATATTTTACATCGTTCCTGATTAAAGAAAAAGACTCTCTTTGCAGAGAGTCTTTAATTTGTTCACTAACTTAGCGTGGGAACTTGATTGCAGCCTGAGCAGCAGCCAGACGAGCAATTGGTACACGGTAAGGTGAGCAGCTGACATAAGTCAGACCTACCTTATGGCAGAATTCGATAGAGCTTGGATCTCCACCGTGT
>JAZRUQ010000172.1:0-2983 GCA_045652605.1 Erysipelotrichaceae bacterium | reverse complement strand
TCTGCAGTGGCAATACCACCGATTCCGATGATTGGAATGTTGACTGCTTTATAAACCTGATACACCATGCGCAATGCTACAGGCTTGATGGCAGGTCCGCTGAATCCTCCCATAATATTGGCAATGATTGGCTTTCCTGTTTTCAGATCAAAACGTGCCCCCAGCAGCGTATTGATCATGCTGATGCCATCTGCACCAGCTTCTTCACATGCTTTAGCGATAGCTACAATATCCGTAACATTTGGTGTCAGTTTGATAAAGACTGGCTTGGTTGTCACGGCTTTGACAGCGCGTGTCACTTCTGCAGCAGCCTGTGGATCTGTACCAAAACTCATACCTCCATGAGAAACATTTGGACAGCTGACATTGATTTCAATGATTCCAACGATGTCTTCTGCATCCATCTTTTTTGCACATTCCACGTATTCTTCTACCGAGAACCCGCTGACATTGGCAACCACTTTCTTGTGGTACACTTCTTTCAATTTAGGGAACTCTTCAGAAATGACTTTATCAATACCGGGATTCTGTAGTCCTACGGCATTGATCATACCGCGTTCACATTCTGCAATGCGTGGTGTCGGATTGCCATAACGGCTTTCTCTTGTCGTTCCTTTTGTCGCAATGCTTCCCAGCATGTTGATGTCATAGAACTGAGAGAATTCATAGCCAAAGCCAAATGTACCACTGGCAGGAATCACTGGATTGTCCAGCTGCCATCCACACAGTTCAACATTTAATCTTTCCATAAAATGTCCTCACTTTCCATGACTGGACCTTCCACACAGATACGTTTGTATCCTGTGATGGTCTTGCAGCTGCATCCCATGCATGCCCCAAAGCCACAACCCATTCTTTCTTCAAATGACAACAGTCCCTTTGAATTGGATGTTGTATAAATAGCTTTCAGCATTGGCATTGGACCGCATGCCATATAGTATGCATCACAAAGATTTTTTTCTTTCATGACATCTGTCACAAAGCCTTTTGTCCCCATTGATCCATCGTTGGTGCAGACGCTCAAGTCGACACCCAGCGATTTGAATTCATCCAGATAGAAGGCATCCTTGGCACTGGCAAAGCCCAGAATCACATGCACTTTCTTTCCTTCTTTGATGCACTGTTTCGCTAATCCAAACATCGGTGGTACACCGACTCCTCCACCCAAGAGCACAACTTCATCGCTGGCTTTGGATGTATCAAATCCATTTCCCAGATCAGTCAAGATTTCCATGACATCTCCAGGTTTTTTTGTTGACATGATTTCAGTTCCCTTGCCTACAACTTTGTAGATCAGTGTCAGGGAATTTTCAGTCCAGTCACAGATACTGATTGGACGCTTTAAATACTGCCCTTCAATGGTCACATTCACAAACTGACCAGGATTGTGAATCCAGTCTGTCTTGTTTTCAAGGACCATTTTATAGACATCATGAGTCAGTGGAGCATTTTCAAGCACAACGCAATTTACTAATGTTTTCATATACCCTCCTACTGATCAATCGTTGAAACACCCATTGTAATTTCTTCCAGTACATCCAGAAGTACGTTAACAGTATCCAGTGATGTGAATGTTGTGACGTTGTTTTCAACAGCACAGCGACGAATCTGGTAACCATCTTTTGTCGTTGATGTATCCGTGTTTGTAATGGTGTTGATGATATAAGTTACATGTCCCTTGCGGATGGATTCCAGAATTTCTTCTGAACCTTCCGAGATTTTCTTTTTCACACGTGTCTTGATGCCGTGTTCCTTCAGCATTTTAGCTGTACCTGATGTTGCCTCAATGTTGAAGCCAAGATCATAGAATCTGCGAATCAACGCCAGTGCCACATCCTTGTCCTGATCTGCCATGGAAACCAGCACAGTACCATAGTTGACAACACGCATGTTGCTTGCCTGAAGTGATTTGTACAATGCACGATTGAGTGAATCATCATATCCAATCGCTTCCCCTGTTGACTTCATTTCAGGTGACAGGTAAGTGTCCAGACCATGAAGTTTTGAGAACGAGAAGGTTGGTGATTTGACATAGAAACGCTTTCTTTCTGCCATGACGCCTGTTGTATATCCCTGCATCTTCAATGACTGACCAAGCATGACTTTTGTCGCAATGTTGGCCATTGGAATCTTTGTCGATTTTGACAGGAATGGTACAGATCTTGATGAACGTGGGTTCACTTCAATGACATAAACATCTTCATGATCCACAATAAACTGAATATTGAACAGACCGACAATACCAATCGCAAGACCAAGCTTGATGGTGTATTCTTCGATTGTTTTCTTTACGTTGTCAGAGAGCGAATATGGCGGATAAACACTCATGGAGTCACCAGAGTGAACACCTGTTGCCTCAACCAGCTGCATGATACCTGGAATAAAGACATCTGTACCATCACAGATGGCATCGATTTCCACTTCGATACCCTTGATGTATTTGTCAACCAGTACTGGCTGATCCTTATCGATTTTTACTGCAGTTGTCAGATATTCCACCAGTTCCTCATCGTGGTGCACAATCTGCATTGCACGTCCACCAAGTACATAGCTTGGACGTACCAGCACTGGATAGCCGATGCGGTTGGCAACTTCTACTCCTGTCTGGATGTCAGTAACTGCCTGTCCTTTTGGCTGTGGAATACCGCACTGGCTTACAACTTTTTCGAATGCATCGCGGTTTTCAGCACGATCAATCGCTTCAGTTCCTGTACCAATGATCTTTACTCCGAGCTTTGACAGACGTTCTGCCAGATTGATGGCTGTCTGTCCACCCAGTGATACGATGACACCTTCCGGTTTTTCCAGTTCGATGACATTCATGACATCTTCAATGCACAGTGGTTCAAAATACAGTTTGTCTGAAATCGAGTAGTCTGTTGATACTGTTTCAGGGTTGTTGTTGATGATGATAGCTTCATAGCCTGCTTCCTTGATTGCCCATACAGCGTGAACTGTGGAGTAGTCAAACTCAACGCCCTGA
>JAZRUQ010000171.1:0-19281 GCA_045652605.1 Erysipelotrichaceae bacterium | reverse complement strand
TGCAAAAAGAAAAAGTTTGTGATATAATGGTCGTGTTTAAAAGGGGTGCTTTATGAAAATCGGATGGATGGAACTTCTGGTTGTAGCGGTTGTTGCATTGATTGTGATTGGGCCTGATAAATTTCCTGAGTATGCAAAGAAATTTGGCCAGGTGCTAAGAGAAATCAGAAAAGTGACAAGTGAACTGACAGAAGAAATACAAAAAGACGTTGTAGAACCACTCAATGAAGTGGCAAAGCCATTGAAAGAAGCAGTGGAGCCGATCAACGCAGCTGCAAATGATCTGAAGAAGTCTGCAAATGATTTGAAAAAATCAGTGAATTCTATCGGTAAAGAAGAAGTGAAAAAGAATGCAGATGAAAAGGCAGAAGAAACAAAAGAAAAGACTGTAGAAACTACAGAAGCAGCAGAAGCTGTACAGGAGGGTTAATATGAGAATTGGTATGAATGAATTATTGGTTGTTTTAGCGATTGTTGTGATTATTTTTGGTCCTAAGCAGCTTCCAAAGCTGTCTAAAATGATGGGAAAAACAGTAAAAAACTTCAAAGAAGGCATTGCAGAAGAAACAACTGAAGACGAAGAATAGTCGGAGCTGATCCGCTATGGCGAAAAAGAAGAAACAAGTCGTTTTGAATGAAGATGGCGAAGAGGTAATGAGCCTGACCGACCATCTGAGAGAATTAAGGAACAGAGTTGTGGTCTGTGTTTCCGTTCTGGTGATAGGGTTTATTGTATTTTTAGGTTTTGCAGAAGAAATCGTAGACCTTTTGACACAGATGGGACTGGACAACAATTATCAGTTTGTTTATCTTAGTCCGCAGGAATTGATGATTCAGCATTTAGGTGTTGCAGGGATTTGTGCAGTTGTCTTGACGGTTCCTGTCATAGCCTATGAGGTTTATGCGTTCATGTCACCTGGTCTTAAGAAGCATGAAAATCAGTTTTTTATGGCTGCCATGATTCTTGGTATATTCTGTTTTGCGGTGGGTGTCTTGTTTGCACATAAAATTTCTATGCCGTTTATGCTGAAATTCTTGTATGCATTCAACAATACCGACTACATTGTGGCATCTATTTCAATCGAAAGTTATCTGTCGTTTGTGATGACAGTGTACATCATTTTCGGTATTGTCTTTGAGATGCCTGTGATTTCAGGAACATTGACACAATTTGGTCTATTAAGACCTGTCTGGCTTGAAAAAGGAAGATCTGTTGCGATTGTTGCGATATTCTTTGTTGCGGCAATCATCACTCCGCCAGATATCGTTTCTCAGATTATGGTGGCACTTCCAATGGTTCTGCTGTATCAGGTAAGCATTGTAATCTGTAAGATTCTTTATAAGTTCAAAAAGAAAGAAGAAATGTTAGAAGAATAAAAGGCTGATTTCAGCCTTTTTATTTGGAGTATAGGAATAGCGTCCATTATGGACGCTTTTTTTGAATGACAAATGCATAAACAAGTGGAACAATGATTAAAAAGACAGAAGCAGCAATTTCCAGTAAGATGCTTTGTTCAGAGGCAAAACAACTGAGTGAATTGACTGCGCTGTGTGTCAGAATGCATGGAATCAAAGAATCAGTGCAAAGAAACAGAATTGTAAAAAGATATCCAATAGAGACAGCATAGGCAATCTGCAGTAGCGTAGAAAACAACTCAGCTCCATTGAACAGATTAAGAAGATGTCCAATGCCAAAGGTTATGCTGGATATAAGAATAGCTTGTTTCAGTCCATCCTTACACAACGCTTTAAACAGAAAACCTCTAAAGATGATTTCTTCCAGAAAACCAACACAAATCATTGAGATAACAAATAAAACAGATTCCATAATTGAATAGTTGAGTTGAATTCCTGACCAAAGATTGACAGAAACAATCAGAATCAGTGGAAGATAATAAAAAAGACGATTTGCACAGACTGAAGGGAAAACAAGCCCATATTTGGATTTCAGGTTCATTTTTTCAATCCAGAAATAAAGAAACAAAGTCATGATGATTGAAATTGGAGCAGTCAATGATTTTTCAATTCCGATTGTGCTGGAAAGAGAATCTGCAAGACTGAAAGAAGCGACATAAATACCAATCCAGATTAGCGAGAATGCAAGTTCATTATTAAAATAAATCTTTTTCATACTGTACCTCCCTGTGATTGATTTCCGTTATCATTATAAAGAAAAAACCTGTTTTAAAACAGGTTTAAACTATTTCTTTTTATTTTTCTTGTTTGGAACAGTTTTTTTGACTGTTCTTTTCTTTTGAACAGAATAGCCGAATTTGCCGAGTTTCTGTCCTAAAGAATAGTATTCGCCATGTGCGTAGGCAATAAGATCAGCTCTTTGAAGATCTAGTCTTCCGTTTTCATCCAGCAAAGATTCATCAACATTTGTGCTGACCACTTCACCGATAAACATATCATGTGTTCCAAGTGGAATAATCTGTCTGACTTTGCATTCAAGACACAGAGGACTTTCTGCAATGCATGGTGCTTTTACAACACGAGATGCTTCTTTTGTGAGTTTCAAGTCCCCTTCCAGATTGAATTTATCCATATCTTTGCCTGAGCGTACACCAACAAAATCTGTCACTTTTGCAAGCTTGCGATTTGTTAGGTTAATGACAAACTCCCCTGTCTTTTCAATCATTGCATGAGAATAACGTTCTTTACGAATGGAAACAGAAACCATAACAGGATCTGAACAAACTGTCCCTGCCCAGGCTGCCGTCATGACATTTGCATTTCCATTTTCATCTGCACATGAAACCATCACTGCAGGTACAGGATTTAATAAGTTTGATCCTCTCCAATATTGTCTAGCCATAAATTTTTCCTTTCAAAATATATTCGTATTATATCTGTCTTATGGCTATCTTGCAAGACAGGGTCTTCGTTTATAATTGAAGGTTATGCAGCATTTCTTCTGCAGAAATCTGGAAAAGCTTAGCTAATGCAAGAAGATTGGAGGTGCTTGGGTCTGAATTTCCGTTTTCCCACTTAGAAACGGCCTGTCGACTGACACCTAAAGACTCCGCAACAAATTCTTGTGTCATATGACAGCGTTCACGATGGAACTTGATAGTCTGTCCCAATGTTTTTTTTATAACAGCATATTCTGGCTTTCCTTCCTGTGAACGAATATACACTTTCAAAGCCTTAACAACTGAAAATACAGATAATTTTACGGAATAATTGTGTAAGTGTAGAAAAAAAGTCAGAAATTGTCTGACTCTTTCAATTACATAGGAATCTTGTCCAGATTTTTACCGTAGAAGATGACACCGAACGTTTCAGGTCCTACATGAGATCCAACAACTGGACCTAACAGCTCACGGCATTCAACTTTCAGATCTGTATCAGCCAGTTTCTGTTCAAGTTTAGTAATGTTCTTTTCACCAACAGTCTGAATTGTGTACAGTGGATAGTTTGTATCGACTTCAATTGAGTTCATGACATCAATCATAGCTTGAATCGTGCGGTTTAATCCGATGGCTTTTGAAACAACACCGATAGTACCTTCACGAGTTACGGTAATCAGTGGTTTGAGTTTTGCGATGTTGCCAATCAATGCAGCAGTCTTATCCAGACGACCACCTTTATACAGGTAATCCAGAGTATCAACACTCAGATAAACACAGATGTGATGTTTCATTTCTTCCAGTTTTTCAACGATTTGAGCAGCAGTTTTGCCCTGTTCGATCATTTTCTTTGCTTCGTCGACAAGAATTTTTACGCCATAAGCGCCTGTCAGAGAGTCAATGATATAGATGTTGTCATTGTCTACGATGCTTTTTGCAAGACAAGCACTCTGATATGTTCCGCTTACACCAGATGACAACATAATGCAAATCAGTTCATCATCAGGCTGAATCTGATTGTATGCATCCACAAAAGACTGTGGAGATGGCTGAGATGTCTTAGGGAAATCAGGTGAATTGACCAGCATTTCATAAAACTGATTATGACCCAGTTCTATTCCATCAATGTAGCTTTTTCCACCAATGTTGACAGACAGTGGCACAACCAGAATATTTTCGGAATTTGTATAAGAAATATCGGACGCAGAGTCCACGAGAATACGAATCATATTTACCTCCATAATCAGGTTTTTATATACATTTAAACAAGTTATTTAAAAACCGATGCGAGTTATAGAATACATGAAAGAGAGACATTGTACAAGCTGTTTTGTGTGAAAGAAACTTCACACAATAGAGATGAACAACTTTTGAAACAATAAGCCTTCATTGCCCTCTCTTGAATTATGAACAAGATGAGATATACTATAAGTGAAGGGTTGTTTCGGCTACCCGTCATGCGTTATCTCGTGTTAGAGAAACGGTGGACAGATAAAGACTGAGTTGGTTTCTGAGGCCGCGGTTCAGTCTTTTTTCTTTTGTTTCCTATAATCAAAATCAAGAGTGTGATGATATCGCAGAGCGCAATAATGACATCACAAATGTCTGAAAGTGAAAAAGAAGACAGAAGTTCTATGGTTATTGTGATCATAGAAAGCCCCCTTTCATTATGTCGTATGCATAAGTCCAGACGGGCAAGTTTTAACAGGTCCCTTCACTTCTATGCTTCACCGGAAAATGAAAAAACCTCATTATTTCATGCGAAATAGTGAGGTTTCATGTTATTTGCGTTTTGTGATACCGAAATAGACAGCACCGAAGTATTTTCTTTTCTCCAGGAATTCTTTAATGCTGGAACCATATGAGTCTGGTCCTTTCGAATTAGAGTATGTATTGTATCCGATATAGCCTTCTTCTGTCTTTTCGACTGCGCAGAAATGTGCACCAATCTTGTTTTTTGATTTCCACCAGTAAAAGAGAATGCCAGTCTCATTTTCTTGAGCAATCAGGTCTATTTTTTCTTTCTTTGTGGTAAAACAGACGTCAAATCCATGTCTTCTTAATACCCAGGCAGGACTCATGAAAAATGAACCGCACAATCCATTGAGTACAGGGATGTCTTTTTTGACTTCATTCAGAATCTGTTGAGGATCGCATGGAATACCATAAAGAGTGAGTATGTTGTAGACGGCAATCCATCCACATCCTGTTGCAGCACTTGACCACAGTCCATATCTTAATTCATTTTTAGGAATGTCTTTTTGACAGTAAATAAAGTTTTTTTCCATATTTTTCAGCTACCTTTCCAGCCAGATGATAACAGTTATTAAAAACAGCTTGGTGAATGAGTTGTTTAGCGTGGAATCATTGTGTGTTTTTTGTTTTATTTTAACATCGACCAAAAGAAAAAGTCCACTAATGGACTTCATCATTCAATTTATTCAGATTACCACTGATCAGTTTCAATGCGCGATACATGATTTCACGATCAGCATCTGATAATCCTGCACTGGCCATTTCCACAATATCATCAATTTTATGACAGATAGATTTTGCGATTTCTTCTCCTTTTTGTGTCAGATGAATCAGTGATTTGTATCTTTTCTCAGTTTTTGATTCGCAGATCAGATAATTCAGTCTTTCAAGGTATTCAACAGAACGTGAAATGGATGCTTTATCTTCATTGCAGATATCACAAAGTTCTGTTGCGGTTAATTCCTTCTTTTTGAAAAGATAGTACAGGCAAGAGAGATGAGTGCCTTTCAGGTTGAATTTTTCCATCTCTTCCGATTTGATTTTTTTAATCTGATAACTGAGCTTTGACATCAAGACAGTAAACATTTCAAAATGATCCAGCATAGGCACCTCCAGTTGTGGTGTTATTATAAAGACACTTGATATAAAATGTCAATTCAATGTATTGTGACAAATTGTGAAAACTGGTGTACAATAGTGCATTACAGAACAAGAGGTGCAAGGATGATTCAAGAAAAAATACAGAAACAGCGTGATTTTTTTAATACAGGAGCAACTATTGAGGTTGAATATCGAATAAAAATGTTAAAGAAACTGTATGATTCAATTCTGCATCATGAACAGGATATTTTAAATGCACTGGGAAAAGATCTGGGTAAAGATAATTTTGAGGCATACATGTGTGAAGTTGGACTGGCTTTGACAGAAATCAGTCATATGATGAAACATGTCAGAAGTTATGCGAAAGAAAAGACAGTAAAGACACCTCTTGGGCAATTTCCGGCAAGAAGCTATACAAAGCCGGTGCCTTATGGAACGGTATTGATTATGAGTCCATGGAACTATCCTTTTCTTTTGACGATGGATCCGCTGGCTAATGCAATTGCGGCAGGAAATACTGCAGTTGTAAAGCCAAGTGCATACTCTCCATGCACAAGTGAAGTTGTGAAACAGATTCTTGAAGAATGTTTTGATGAAGAATTTGTCTGTGTGGTGACTGGTGGAAGAAAAGAAAATGCAGAGCTTTTAAAACAGAAGTTTGATTTTATCTTCTTTACAGGAAGCACCAATGTAGGAAAAGAAGTATTGCGAAATGCTGCTGAACATTTAACTCCTGCTGTGCTGGAACTGGGTGGCAAGAGTCCGTGCATTGTGGATAAAACAGCTAAGATTGAGTTGACTGCCAGAAGAATTGTGTTTGGAAAATATCTGAATTGTGGTCAGACGTGCGTTGCCCCTGATTATCTTCTGGTTCATTCTTCTGTTAAAGATCAGTTGATGAAAGAATTGAAGAAACAGATTGAACTTCAGTACACAGAAAACCCATTAAATCAGACAAATTATGGAAAAATCATCAATGAAAAGCATTTTGAAAGAGTGAAAGGTTTGATTGATGTTGATAAAGTAGCGCATGGTGGGAGAGTCAATGTGAAGACATGCCAGATTGAACCAACTCTCATGGACGATGTGACGTGGGATGATGCAGTCATGAAAGAGGAAATCTTTGGACCAATACTTCCAGTGCTGACATATGAGACAACGGAAGAAATCATCCATTTGATGAAGGATCAACCTAAACCATTGGCACTTTATATTTTTGCTGAGAATAAACAGGTCATCAAGACCATCACCGAACGTATTCAGTATGGTGGAGGATGCATCAATGATGTAGTTGCTCATTTGGGGACAAGTGAGCTGGCATTTGGTGGTGTTGGTGAAAGTGGCATGGGCAGCTATCATGGTAAAGCTGGTTTTGATGCTTTTTCACATACGAAAAACATCATGGATAAGAAAACATGGCTGGATTTACCGATTCGTTATCGTCATCATCGCAGTGAATTGTTCAGTAAATTGTTAAGAGTATTCTTAAAGTAAAAAGAAGGAATTGTATTCCTTCTTTTTAAATTGTATCGTTGACTAAAGCTGTAATCAGCTCTTCTTTTGTGAATGGTTCCCAGTGAGATCCTACAGCGATATTGAAATCAAGAGTTTTCAACAATTCAATCAATTGATTGCGCACAGGATAATCCACAATCCAGTCCGGTGATTTACCACAAATGCAATCACCAATAAAGAGGACCTTCTCTTCAGGAATCAACATGATGGTTGAATCTTCGGTATGAGAAGATGGGACATGGAATGCATGGATCGATACATCACCTAAATGAATGAAAAGTTCATGCTCAAAGACAACATCTGCCCCTTTTACTGTAATGGTACGATCTTCATATTCTGCACGAATGTGTTCATTCATGTCTTTGTATTTCTGAGAAGATGTTTCATCCCAGTCACGAAGGACACGCTGAAGCTCCTGTTCTGTATTTTTTTCCACACAAGTGAGTCCATGAACTGCGTGCATCCCAAACGTATGATCCCAGTGCCAGTGAGTGATCAAGGTCATTTCAGGCAAAGGAAGATTTTCCTGAGCAAGAAGATCATAGAATTCCTGCACATGTTCCTTGGAATGTCCTGCATCAATCGCAATAGTACGTTCATTTGTATGAATGTAGCCTAGTTTTGGTCGATCACGTCTTTGTTCATGATCAGTGACCCAGATGTGTTCAGTAAGTTGTGTTAATTTCATAAAGAAACCTCCGATTCAATGACTTCCTGCATTCTTTTGTTCAGACGATCAAAGAAAAATGCCAGGTGTTTGCCATCAACCAATGCATGATGAGCCAAAACATTGACAGGCATCATGATTTTACCCTCTTTTTCCTGGAATTTCCCCCATGTAATGCGCGGGTTGGAATCTGCAGGAATTGGAACAGGCTGAGTAAGATCGGTGAAATAAAGCCATGGAAGTGTGGAAATGAAGATCATGGAGAGAGCTTCTTCAGGATCTTCATCAATGTTTCCGCTTGTTCTGGAGAATTCATGTTTTGGAATTGCAATCTTTAAAAATGACTCTAAATCCATGTTCGCCTTCAAGACACAATATGCATAGGTATCATCATCCTTAGCGACAGTATGTGATGTATCACAGAAGTCCACCTCAACCAGCTGATCATTTAAGATGCGGTAACGGAATTCAGGAATGTCATTGGCTGCATTGCTGGCACACCACAACAGTGTCAGAAACATAGGAAGCTTCTTCTCTTTGACGAAATGATAAAATTCTGTGATTTCTACTTCACAGGTTACACCTAGATAAGGATATGCCAGTGTCTGAAAATAATTGAAATGATCACGTCGTGGATATTGTGATAAGTCTAATGTTTTAATAGCCATAAATCTACCTCATTGTATAGATATCGTAGCATAAAACATGAAATTTGTATCTTCAGACAATAAAAAAAGGCTGAAATCAGCCTTTTGATATTAAAATGGTGGCGCATATGTAACAATAAATGAACCCGTGATGGTATTAAAAGATTGCTTTGTGTTGAGGGTTACATATGAGAAATGACAGGTTTTGTTGTTGAATCATATGTTAAAAGAAGTGTTGTTTTTTGTATAACAATCCATATAATTTTATTACTAAAAATTGTGTAATTGAACAAAAACAAAGTTAATCGGCATATCAAAGGTTATTCTTCTAGGTGTAAATTGAGCTAGAATACATAAGCATTAGGAGTTAATATATAATTTTAGATGAAATACGCAAAAACTGCGTAAATAATTTTATCAAAATACGCAACTATTGCGTATTTTTGTGAAAAATGCAATAATGACATTAGAGGTGAGAGAGATGAGCTTAAGAAATCTTCGCAAACAAAAAAAGTTGACACAGATTGAATGTGCCAAATATCTTGGGATTCCTGTTCGCACTTATCAAAATTACGAAACGGATGAATCAAAATCAACATCTATGAAGTATGAATTTATGATTCAGAAACTAGAAAAGTATGGGTTTGTTGATGAAACACATGGAATATTGAGTATAAAACAGATCAAAGATATATGCAGTGAGATTTTTGGAGAACTTGAAATTGAATATTGTTATTTGTTTGGTTCGTACGCAAAAGGGAAGGCAACTGAATTAAGTGATGTGGATTTGTTGATTTCAACTCCAATCTCTGGGATACATTTTTTTGATTTGGTTGAATCCATTCGTGAAGGTCTAAAGAAAAAGGTTGATGTTTTGAGGCTTGAACAGTTGAACAACAATCCTGATTTGGTCAATGAAATACTGAAGGATGGGATAAAGATATATGGATAATAAGAAAGATAATTCATATTACTTGAAGAGGATTGTCAAGGATTTAACGTTTATACTTGAACATACAAAAGAAGTATCACAGGGACAGCTCGAGAAAAATGAAATTCTCATCGATTCGGTGATGTTCAGATTGATTCAGATAGCAGAAAATTCTGATAAACTTTCTGTCGAATTCAAGATGCACTATAAAGAGATTCCGTGGAGAGCGATGAAAGGTATGCGAAATAAGATTGTTCATGAATATGGAAATGTAGACTTGTCTGTAGTATACAATACGATTATGAATGATATTCCAATGCTTCTTAAGCTGCTTCAGGAAATTGCATCATAATGAATTTAATGACACTTTGAAAAGGCAGTAAAATGCCTTTTTATTTTAAAGAATAAAAAAGAGATCACCCATGTGATCTCAATTCTATATATTTCAGTACAAAGCATATCATTTGCCAGACTAGATAAAATGGTGGACGCTAGGGGACTCGAACCCATGACCCCTTCCACGTCAAGGAAGTACTCTCCCAACTGAGCTAAGCGTCCGTGCTGATTAATAATAACATATTATCTTGGTTTTTGAAAAGAACATTTCAGATGAAGTTCATGAATATATATGATAATCTTATAGTAGATAAAAAGGAGATATTCTATGGAATTGTTTGATAGTCATGTACATTATGAAGATGCTCAGTTTAAAGAAGATCGTGATGAACGTCTTGAATATTTAAGAAATACAGATGTGAAATATGTGTTGAATTGCTGCAGTGATGTAGAAGTGTTTGATACAGTCATGAATATTGTGGATAAGTATGATTTCGCTTATGGAAGTATCGGTATTCATCCACATTGGGTTGAAGAAACCCCTGCTGATTATCTGGAAAAAATCAGAGAACTGGCAAAACATCCTAAAATTGTTGCGATTGGTGAAATGGGTCTTGACTATTTCTGGAACGAGCCAAAAGACCTTCAGAAAAGAATCTTCAAGGAACAGCTTGAACTGGCAAAAGAACTGGATATGCCTGTCATCATTCATGATCGTGAAGCACATGAAGATGTAATTGAAATTCTGGAAGAATATCGTCCTAAAGGTGTTATTCATCGTTATTCTGGACCGGTGGATATTCTTCAGCGTGCCTTTGATATTGGAATGTATGTGAGCTTCAACAATGATCTCACTTATCCGGAGTGGAATGCTGCACCTATCGCTTGTTTAATGGTTACGCCTTGGGATCGTCTGTTGATTGAAACAGATTGTCCATATGCTGCACCATATGAAAGAAAAGATGAGCGCTGTGAAGCAGATGATGTAAAGACGGTAGTACAGATGATTGCGAAACTTCGTGGTGTTTCTGAAGAGTTTGTTGCTCAGAAGTCGATGGAAAATGCACTTCGCGTGTATGAAATCAAAAAGTAAGACAGGTTTTTAAGCCTGTCTATTTTCTAAAAGGAGGAACGAGAATGAAGAAGATTGTTGTAGTGATTCTGTGTCTTCTGTTGTGTGGATGTTCATCTAAAAACATACAGAAAGGCACCTATAAAAATAATACAGAAGACTATCTGAATGAAGTCTGGCTGATGATTCTGGATGAAAATCAGTTCAGATTATCCCCTTCACCAATTTCATCTTACAATGTATTTGGGAGTTATGAAATCGTTGATAATCAGTTGATATTAACGGATAGTGAGAGTGATAACATCTATCATTTAGAAATCATTGATGAAAATAAACTACAATTGGATTCAAATAAATCTACTCAGACAACACTGATTCTAGAGAATAGTCTGATTCTGAAATTCAGTGAATAAATCTGAGACATTTAAGAGAAAAAGAGAGGAGAATTGCGATGAAAAGAGTAATCTGTGCAGTATTATTGATAGGATGCATTTTGGGTTTTTCAGGATGTGCAAGTCAAACAGAAAATGAATTGCAGGTAACACCAACACCAGAGGTGAGTGCGGATACTACTTTTGTGCCAACCGTTGATTCGACACCACAATCCACAAAACTTTCAGCGCAGGGTGATATGACATTCTGTAGAGCAGATGTCTGTCATGTGCTTGAAAAAAGTCAAGAGGCAGGCACAATTAGTGGTTGGGTGAACTTCTTAAATGAATTGAATCTGGAAGAAGCGAGTTTGGAAAAGCAGAATGAGCTGACCGTTCTATCTTTTGATGAACATAAAGTGATTTTCTATGAGGAGGATTTTGTTCAGATTGATGATGTTGTTTATCGTATCAGCAATGCGGAGAAGTTGAGAGAATCAAAGCATGGATATAAGTTTGAACAGATCAATGCAGAAATTATCTCTTTGTCAGAATATGTGACATCCTCATCTTTCAGGGCGATTGGTATTTTTCCTATGGGTACTGAAGGACTTGAGATTGAATTTAAAGACGATTCCTTAAAAAAGGAATTTGTTCAGTCATTGTCTGATTTGGTGGTTGTTGATCCTGGGTTTCCTGTTTATGGTGCTGGTGGATATTCTTATGTGATTCGATTAAACAATGGATCGATTGAAGAAAACAATGGGCTTCATCTTTATATCAACAGTGAAAAGTTAACAACAAAACAGGCTTCATGTTTTAACGGGACAATTGAAGGTCTGATTGTAGATTTGCTGATGGAGCAGAATATCATTGCATCAGAAGATGAAGTGAGTTCCTTGTTTGATGGTTTTGAAACAGACAAGTTGAAAGGGTCTGTTGTCAGTTCAGTGAAATAAAAAATACTCCTTTTCTGTCTGAAGAGTTGCAGCTTTCTTTTCTGTGCAGAAAGTGTGACTTGTGGTATACTTGTACCAATGAGGAGGATTTTCACATGCGTCTGTATGAAGAATTTACACATACAATTGAGATTGAAAAAAGCAGGTTTATCTGTATTCTTTCCCGTGTTTTTTCAGAAGCAGAGGCAAGAGAGAAAATTCAGAGTATCCGCAAAGCTATGCCGGATGCAACCCATCACTGCACTGCATTTGTGATTGGTGAAAACAATGAACTGGCACGTTCCAATGATGATGGTGAACCATCAGGAACTGCAGGTGTACCAATGCTGGAAGCATTAAAAAGAAGTGGACTGCACGATACATTGGCGGTAGTAGTTCGTTATTTTGGTGGTATTAAATTAGGTGCAGGAGGACTAGTGCGTGCATACAGCCGTTCTGTATCCGAATCTATTTCTCTGGCTAAGAAAACCAAGACAATGAAAATGCATCACTATGTGCTGACTGTGCCTTACAATTTATTGGGTAAGATGGAATACACATTAAAAAGCTGTGATGTGATCAATAAAGAATATGGGGAAATGGTTTCTTTGGAATTTTATGCAGAGTCCAAAGACATTGAAACTGTGATTTCAGAGTGCACAAGCGGCAAGCACCTTCCGGTTCATCTTGAAGAAACAGTGGTGGAAAGGGTGATTACCAATGATTAAGTATCTTTTACTTGGTGCTGTGTATTATCTGCTTCCGCTGACTATGCATGAAACAGGAGAACTGATTCTTTATCTGCTTGCGATTGCGCCATTGTCCTGTTTTGTCATTTCACTGTTTCCAGGGATGAAATATGGATATGAGCTGTTGTTTCCTGTCATGTGCGGTGTGCTGTTTGTTCCGTCTGCCTTGTTGTATTTCAATGAAGTCGCAATTCTGTATGGAATTGTCTATGCAGCATGTGCTTTCTTTGGAAGTGTATTAGGCGGTACATTGAAAGCGAATTTCCTGAAAGAAAAAGAAGCAAAGATGAAAAAATAGTCTGTTGAAAAACAGACTTTTCTTTTGAGCAATTCATTTGACGTAACTCCTATATATGAATATAATAGAATTAAAGTTAGATATAACTAACAAATAAAGGAGGAAATCATATGTTGAACGCTATTCTTATTTCTGCAATTATCCTTTTCTCTACACAGTCTATTAAATCTCATTTCAGAAAGCTTGTAGCACAGGCTTGAATATAGTGATTAAAAGGTGCTGTAACTATTTCGTTACAGCACCTTTGCGGTCTTTAAGATACCAAGGCAGATAAGCCAATCCGAACATGACAGTCATTGCCAGTGCCATGATACAGATTCTCAGCCCATAATGCGGAGGCAGAATATCAAGAATGGATGGAGCACTTTCAGGGCGCGCCATATACAGATAATTAGCTCCAGGAATCATGGAGTTGACCCATGCAGCAAACACTGCCATAAAAATCAGGGCACCATATGAGCGAAGCATAGAACGGAGATTCGGTCTCATGCGATGAATGAAAATCATATAGAAAATAGCAATATAACCGAGGGTATGTTCCAGCCAGAACTGATAATATCTGAATCGGGTAGGTCCATAAAAAGTAAGCGGAGTTGGTGTCAAAAGCGCAAACAATGAGCCTGACAGCAGCCAGAAATAAGCAATATCAAAGAGTCTTTGACTTTTTCCTACCATCATGAATGCACAGAAGATCACAGACCATGCACATACACCGATAGGCAGGTTTTCTACAACTCCTTCAGCAAGCCATGGACATGCGGATAAACGCCAGTAATAGGACATATCACAGATAATCAGTGAAAATCCAAGTATATAACGAATGTTTGTCTCAAATCGGGAATTTCTTATTTTATCTTGATAGCGATAGATAAAAAACAATGCCGCAATCAGCAGAAGAATAGGAATGAAATGAGCAGGGGTGAACAAGGCAAATTCAGGTTCTGTTCCTTTATCAAAGAAATAACGAAAAAAATCTTGCATAATCTTACTCCAGTGTCTTTCTGGCATTTTATAATAATTTAACAATAAATGCAAATTTATACCTTAAGAATCTTGGTTCATTGTTGAATAGTTCTGATATAATGAAATCATATTGAAAGAAGGTTTGAGTATGTACGATTTTAATCACGCAAACAGTCGTTTAGGGACAAGTTCTACAAAGTGGGATCGTTATCAGTCAAGATACAATCTGGATGATGTAATTGCATTGTGGGTAGCAGATATGGACTTTAATTGTCTGCCGGAAATCAATGAAGCGATCATCAAAAGAGCTCAGCATGGAATTTATGGATATACAGATCCAACAGAGGATTGTCTGAATGCCATCATTTCCTGGGAAAAGCGTCATCATGAGATCGATGTTAGAAAAGAAGACATTGTTTTGACAACAGGTGTTGTGTATGCCATGTATACTGCAGTTGAACAGCTGGTTCAGCCGGATGAAAAAGTAATGGTCATGACACCAGTGTATCCTCCATTCTTTAAGACACCTGCTGATGTCAATCGTGAAGTGGTGTATTGTCCATTGATTCTGGAGCCTGAAGTGCGTATTGACCTGGAAAAAATGGAAGAAATGCTGAAAAATGATCCAAAGATTAAAATGCTGATCTTCTGTAATCCGCATAATCCAGTAGGAAAGTCATGGACAAAAGATGAACTGAAAGAAATGCTGGAAATTGCGCACAAATACAACATTGTGGTTATGTCTGATGAAATTCATGCAGATCTTGTATTTAAGCCTCTGCAGCATATCTCAATGTTGGGTGTAGATGCTAAGTTTAATGATCAGATTGTCCTGCTGGGAGCACCAACTAAGACATTTAATCTGGCAGGGATGAAGATTTCCTATGCTTTGATTCCAAATGCAGATATCAACAAGGAATTTGCCCGTCGTGCAAAGGCGACAGGTCTTTCAAGTATTAACATTTTCGGCTTTGAGGCACTGACTGCTGCTTACAACCATGGTGATGTTTGGCTTGAAGAATGTCTGGATTATGTTTATGACAACATGGTCTGGCTGAAAGATTTTTTGAGTAGACATCTGCCATTATGCAGATTTGAAATTCCTGAATCGACTTATCTTGCATGGGTGGATTTCAGTGGTTATGATGTACCTGACAACTTTGCGGAAGTGTTGAAGTTTGAAGGTGGTGTAGAGCTTCAGGATGGCAGAGGCTTTAAAGATTCTGATGGTTACCAGAGAATTAACTGTGCTTGTCCTCGTTCAACTCTTGAAAAAGGCATGGAACGTGTGGTTTCGTGCATGAAAAAGAAAAACTGGTTGTAAAAAAAGACAGACATTCGTTACGAATGTCTGTTTTTTGTGTTATACTTTTCGTCGTTAAAGAGGTATTTTTATGGAATCTGCAGTAACTTTATTTTATCAGATTGTTAAAATGTTTATTATGATGACACCAGGTTATATCCTGTACAGAAACAAGACTTTAAATGATGATACAACATCTCGTTTAAGCAGCATGCTTTTGATGGTAACGACACCATGCATGATTGTAAGTTCATTTAATCAGGTTTACAGTACTGAAAAGCTGATTGGATTGTTGGTATCTTTCGGATTGAGCTTTATCATTTATCTTTTGAATATTGTTGTTTCCAACGTAATGTATCCAAAGCATAAATCCATTGAGAAATTCTCGCTGATTTTCTCAAATGCAGGTTTTCTTGGAATTCCGCTGGTTACAGGATTATTAGGGGTAGAAGCTGTGTTCTATCTGGCACCTTTTATTGCTTTGTTTTATGTCATTGTATGGACTTATGGTATTGTTCTGATGTCAGGTGACAAGAAAACGGCTTCCATTAAAAAAGTTACAACCAATCCTTGTGTCTGGGCAGTAGGTATTGGTCTAGTTATCTTTTTGATGCCCGTTAAACCATTTACACCAGTCATGGAAGCAGTCAGTACATTGGGGGCTATGACAACGCCATTGGCGATGATTATTTTAGGGGCTTATATGGCAAAGACAAACTTGTTGAAGCTCTTTACAAATCTGAAAGTCTATCAGGTATCGCTCTATCGTCTGGTTTTGTGTCCTGTGATTATGATTTTCCTGTTCAAGTTTGTGCCAGAAGCATACAATGAAGTGCGCATGGTCCTGCTGATTGCATCTTCTGCACCAGTTGCGGTTATTTGCCCAATCTTTGCACAGATGTTTGATAAAGGTACAGATTATGGTTCACAGATAGTGTGTCTGTCGACAATTTTCTGTCTGATTACGATGCCTGCCATGCTGATTGTAGCATCCTATCTTTGGTAATGAACACTCTTCGGAGTGTTTTTTCTTTTTCAGGGCATTCTAAGTACAGGAGGATGTCTATGAGTGTATTTGACTGTGAGTTGCAGCATCGACCACAACTGCAAGGGACAAAAGAGGCAGATGTCTGCATTATTGGTGCCGGAATGGCAGGATTGAATCTAGCTTTTCTTTTATCGAATTCGGGTAAAAAAGTAATTGTTTTGGAGAAAAAGACGATTGGCAGTGGTCAAAGCTGCAAGACAACGGCGAAGATGACTTGTCTGCCAGGTTTTTTCTATGCAGAACTGATTGAAAGGATGGGGATGAGAAAGGCAGAACAGGTTTCTAGAATGATGCGCAAGGGGTTGCAGACGTATGCTGACTTGATTTATCATCATCAGATTGACTGTGATTTTGAACGTTTGCCTTTCTTGCTGATGTCAAAAGACGAAGAAAAAATAGAAAAAGAGGCCAAGGTATTGAATGATTTAGGGTTCATGTGTTCTGTTGAAAAGAAAAAAGACACGTTGTTAGGATGTTATCATGTCTTGAAACTTGAAAACCAGGCACAATTTGATGCAGGGCACTGGATGAGGGAAATATCAAAGGGACTTGAAATCTATGAGCATAGCACTGTTTTGCATGTTGAACAGAAAGAGGTCTTCACGGATAAAGGAAAAGTAAAAGCGGATGCAATTGTATTTTGTGATCATTTCCCATTTGTGAATGTGCCAGGATTTTATTTCATGAAGATGCATCAGACAAGAAGTCATGTTCTGGCTTTAAGAAATGTACCAAGAGTGAATGAAATGTTGTATCTTGCAGATGATCCAATTGAAACATTGCGTTTTGTGGGACAAACAGCGTTGTATGGAGGTTTTTCTCATCCAACCGGACAGGGGGATGAAGATGTTCTGGATAAAATGAAAAAGAAAGCTCTTGAACGCTTTCCTGATGCACAGATTGTTGATCAATGGTCAGCACAGGATTGTGTCACGCTGGATCATTTGCCTTATGCAGGAAAATTCAGTTCACAACGACCATCCTGGTATGTGTCGACTGGGTTTAATAAATGGGGTATGATTTATTCCATGGTCAGTGCACTGATTTTACATGATCAGATTTGTGGTGTTGAACATCCTGATGCCGAACCATTTGACTCATTGCGTTCTATGATGAATACACCAATTGAAGAATTAAAACAGCTGTTTACTGCATTAAAAGGATATTATGATGAGTTTTTAACATTGCCTTCATTAAAAATAGAAGACATAGAACCGGGAAATGGTGAAGTTGTTGAGGTGGACAACATGAGTCTTGGGGTATACAAAGACACGGATGGAAGTATTTACACCGTCTGCACAAGATGTCCGCATCTGAAATGTCAACTGACTTGGAATGGTGCAGAAAAAACCTGGGATTGTCCATGTCATGGTTCTCGCTTTGATTGTTATGGCAATCGTCTGGATGGTCCTGCCGAAACAGAAAGCATCCTTCTCTACAAACAATCATCGACAGCACAAAACAGTTGAGCTAAAATGATACTGAGGTGAAGGATGTGGATAAAATCAGTGTCAATGAACGTGAATTCGATGTGCTTTGTCTTTTAGGCAAGGGAAAAGGCGGATATTCTTATCTGGTAACTGATGGAATCAATCAGTACACCGTAAAACAGATTCATCATGAACCTTGTGATTATTATGAATTCGGAAACAAGCTGGAATCTGAATGCAATGACTATCAGAAATTAAAGAAAATCGGTATAGCAATGCCTGAATTATTGGATGTTGATTCTTCACATGAAAGAATCTTAAAGGAGTACATAGAAGGTCCAACTGTCATGGAATTGGTCCAGTCAAAACAGATGAAACCGACATACTTTGATCAAATCAAATGGATGTGTGGTCTTCTTTATGCAGCCAATACGAACATTGATTATTATCCAACCAATTTCATTGTAAGAAATGATCAATTAATTTATATTGATTATGAATGCAATGATTATGCAGAACAATGGAATTTTGAAAACTGGGGTTTACAATACTGGAAATAAAAGAAAATAGACGAAAATCGTCTATTTTTTTGAATGTTTTCAGAATTAGGGTAATTTTTCAAAAGGGCGTACAAACCCTTTTTGTTTTATCCATCAATTTTCAGCAGCCTATATATTTTATTCCAATGAGAATGTATATATAATTTTTCTAAAGAGAGAATTGTTGAACAAACTTGAATTTGTCGAGATGGCAGACTCAGTTAATAAGAGCTGTTTAAGGAGGAAATGGATGAAGCACGAAACAATAAGCGGGATTGGTGGAGAAGTACATTATTGGATTTCAAGACCGAAAAATACACCTAAGGGGACAATAGTATTTACACATGGATTAACTGCGAACCATACAATGTTCGAAAAACAGGTTGAATATTTTGAGAATGAATACATTGTAATTACATGGGATGTTCCACTGCATGGTTTGTCTATACCTTATAAAGAATTTTCTTATGAAAATGCTTCAAGAGATTTAAATAGTATATTAATGCAGGAATCTATTGAAACGGTATGTTTGGTAGGTATGTCTATGGGTGGATATCCATCTCAAATGTTTGCTCATTTATATCCTAAAAAAGTACAATGTTTTATAGGTATTGATACAACGCCCTTTGGAACAGAGTATTATTCAAAATCTGATTTATGGTGGCTTTCTAAAGTCAAGCCAATGGCAAAATGGTTTACAGATAAGACACTGCGTAAGAGCATGGCAAAATCTGTATCTGTAACAGACTATTCTTATAAAAAAATG